>JBFZBV010000350.1:0-11909 GCA_041308285.1 Planctomycetota bacterium
GCGCCGCCGAATTCCTCGGGAATAGCGAGCCCGAAGGCTCCCAGATCGGAGATGCCCCGCAGCACGTCCGCGGGGATTCGGCCCGACTTGTCCAGGGCGGCGGGGTCGACGTTCTCCTCGAGGTACCGGGCCAGGGACCTCGATATGTGATCAGCGGTCTCCATCCCGTCCGTGTCGCGGCGGGCGAGGATGTCCGGCGCGTCAGCAGGGACGCAGCCGTTGAAAAGCTCCCTCAATGCCATTGCGGCGCCTCCTGTACAGGACCGGGCCGGGGACGGAAAGGGACGTCGTTCGCAATCCCGTCCGGACCGGAGCGCGCGGGCGGCGCGGCGCCGGAGGCCCGAGCCCGGCGGGGGGGGTCCCTGTCCCGCGGCTAGAACTGAATCGTCTTCCTCTTCTTGTCCTCGGCCTTAAGGTGCTGCCTCGTGCGGTAGAACTCCTTCCAGAGGAACAGGTAGCCCTCGAGCAGTTCCCCGGGGGACATCAAAGCGGGCCTGAACGTGACGTTGGCGTCGTTGTACTTGTCCCATTCCCTGGTGAGAATCCTGCCTTCCCCCAGCAGCCTGTTCCAGGCGGGGGTGCCGGGATAAGGCGTGAAGACGGCGAACTCGGCCCTTTCTATTCCCGTCTCGTTGGCGAAGTCAATCATCCGCTGGAAGACCCCGGGGTCGTCGCCTTCGTTCCCCACGAGGAAGGAGGTGTACGGGGTTATGCCGTGGCTGTGGCACTTCTCGATGACCTGCTTCGCCTCTCCCCGCTCCTTGACGTTCCCTTCCCTGAACGCGTTCTGCGTGATGTTGTCGAAGCCGCCCACGACGTAGAACATGTTGACGCCGGCGTCCTTGAGCATCGGGAAGATTTCGTCCTCCGCGACGAGGAGCATCGGCATGCTCACTCCTATGTAGCTGATTTCGCAGGCCTGGGAGTCCGAGGCGAAGGCCTTGAGCAGCTTCTTGAACCGCCGCCTGGCGCCGGAGAACATCATGAACGCGGTGTCCTCGGTGAACGAGGCGTACTTCCCGCGCCTGCCGAGCGCGCGGGCGGCCGCAAGGACCCGCTCCTCCGGGTGGATTCTCAGCACGGGCCCCATGGTCAGCGGAACGGCGCAGGCCGTGCACTGCAGGGGGCAGCCCCTGGACTGCTGCAGGGGGTAGTCGTCGGGCTTGTAGGTGCCGCATTCCTTGTCGAGGTAGAGCTCGATTCTCGGGGGGGGCAGCGTGGACAGGTCCACGGGCGTGTCGGCCCTGTACACACCGGAGAGCGACCCGGCTTCGGCGTCGTCCAGGACCTTGCGCCACACGCCTTCGCCTTCGCCTGCGACGACCGCGTCGCAGCACCCGAGGACCTCACGGGTCATGAGCGTCGGGAAAATGCCCCCCATCACGACCCGCCGGCCCTGGGCCTTGAGGGCGGAGGCGATTTCCATGGCCCTCACGGCGGACGGGGTGAAAGTCGAGATGGCGAAGAGGTCCGCATCGCCGATGCCGTCGAGCGGCTCGAACCTGTCGTCATGGAACGAGATTTCCCACCGGTCGGGAGTGACGGCCGCGAGGGACGCGATTCCGAGCGAAGGGGGGCCGAAGTACTCGTCGCACGGCACCGAGTCGAGGAGTTCGGGATGCGACTGCGCATGCCTCTTGAAGGCGGGATAGATGAAGGTGACTTTCATCCTGGTGCCAGTTCAAAGCTTCTCGGCGAATGCGATGATATCGTCGACCGTCTCGACTCCCTGGAGGGCCTCGAACTCGATGTCCACGTCGAGCTCGTCCGAGACGCGCGCCAGGAGCTCCATGGATCTCAGGGAATCGAGTCCGAGGTCGTCGCGGAGATTGTCGCTTCCCTTAATCTCCCCGACGGGCACCTTGGCGATTTTGGACACGTGCTTGTAGATTAGTTCCTTGAGCTGGCTGCGTTCCATGCAATCTCCTTTTTCTGCATCGAATCCGGCCTAGCGCCGATCGCCCAGTATCTCGAGCTTCCCTTCCTCCATGAGCTTCTTGCAGAGGAGCCTCTGTATCTTCCCGCTCGACGTCTTCGGTATGGATTTCGGCGGGACGAAGACAATCCTGTCCGGTTTGAGCCCGATGCTGGAGAGGACGGAGGAGTCGATTGCCCTGGCGAGATTGTCGAGATCGGCCTCGGTGTTGTTCTTCGCGGTTTCAATCATCAGCACGAGGTCCTCGCCGGACTCTTCGGTGTTCCACGACGCGAATGCGGCGCACCTGCCCTCCCTTATCCCCGCCACGCTCCAGAGCGATTTCTCTATGTCGTAGGGGTAGTAGTTGCGGCCGCGCTTTATGATGAGCTCCTTTATCCTTCCCGTTATGTAGAGGTCGCCGTCGGACATGAACCCGAGGTCGCCGGTCTTGAACCATTCGCGCGCAAAGGCCTTCTTCGTGACGCCTGGATTGTTGTAGTATCCGTTCGTCACCGAAAGCCCCTTTATCCAGATTTCGCCGACGAACCGATCGCCGACCTCCTGGCCTTCCGGGTCGCGGATGCCCACTTCCTGCCCGCTTATCGTCTTGCCGACGCAGACTATTTTCGTGAGGTTCGCGTCGTCCGGATCGTAGTTTTCCGCCACGCCCTCGTTCTCGAGCTTGTGGCGGTTGAGCCTGGCGATTTTCAGGTTGTTCTCCAGCGGCGCTATGGTCACCGCCAGGCTGCTCTCGGCAAGCCCGTAGGCCGGGAGGAATGCCCTCCTCGAGAACCCGAC
This sequence comes from Planctomycetota bacterium, assembly GCA_041308285.1. Taxonomy (GTDB): domain Bacteria; phylum Planctomycetota; class JAKEIC01; order JAKEIC01; family DYIT01; genus PPR-0505. The sequence goes on from JBFZBV010000350.1 coordinate 2,717, forward strand.
GGGCCGGAGGAGGTTTTCGAACTTCTCGAGGACGTTTATGTCGATTGCCTCCGCACCGGTCAGGGCGGCTCTCCAGGTCGACAGGTCGACGCCCTTGAGGCGGGCGGGGTTCACCAGCCTCGTGCAGAGGTAGTACCCGAAGTTGGGCGAAGGCGAGATGCTCGCCTTGTAATGGGATATGTTCTGGAGCCACCTGTCCGGCCTCATCATGAATGATTCGGTCGGCATCAGCGCCACGGGCGTGGACGTGTAGAGCGCGGTGAGAAGGCAGCCTATCAGCCCCATGTCGTGGTAAAGCGGCAGCCAGGAAACGCCGAAATCGGTCTGCTTGTCGATTCTCAGGGCCTCGGAAATCGCGTGGACGTTGTGCAGGAGGTTGCTGTGGGTCAGCACGACCCCCTTGGGGAAGCCGGTGCTTCCGGAGGTGAACTGGATGAGGCTGATGTCGTCGGTTTTAACGTCGGCGTAACTCTTTGACCCGGGCCCGGGTGCGTCGAAGTCAATCTCGGAGACGTTGAACACGTGCTCGAGGAAGGGGAAGCTGTCGAACGTGTCGTGGAAGCTCCCCAGAATCCTCGGCTCGGACCCGAAGAATCTCGCCTGGCTGCTCTGGAAGATATGCCGCAGGTTGTTGAGGAACACCGCATTGTTGCCGAAAGTGGCCGGCGGATAAGTCGGGACCGGGATGCCTCCCGCGAGGAGGGTGCCGAAGTATAAGTACAGGAAAGGGGCTGAGGTGGGGAGCATTATGACCATCCTGTCCCTGGGCTTGAGCCCCCTGTCCTTCAGCATTTCGGCGAAATTCCCGGCTCTTTCCAGCAGCTGGACATACGTCAGCGGTTCTTCGTTGTTCTTGTAGTCCAGCATGTAGACGATTTTGAGGTCCGGTGCGGTTTCCGCGCATCGGATTAGCGCTTCGTTGAACGTGCTGTAGAGTAGTTTCATGAGCCGATTCAAACCGGACTATCGGGAAACCGGAATTGATATACTCGGGGATGGGGCAAGTCAAGTAAAAACGCCGCGGACTGCGCGCTAGAATCCCTTGAAAGCCGCGAATCTGACCGGGGCAAGAGCCCGGGCGGTCATGCGGCCGTCCTCGAAGGCGTAGCCGTCGGCCGACCGGATGTTCGCGAATCCCCGCTCCGCCCAAATCCAATGTTCCGGGCTGAGACCCCTGTCCACGGCTTCGGTAATCCTGTCCATGGCCATGTCGAGCATGACGGTCCATCCCGGGCCCCGGGTCATTCTCGACGCGGATCTGAGGTGCATGCGGGCCAGTATCAGCTCGAACCTGGGATCGTGCCGCAGGTAGTCGAGGTCGCCGTCCAGGAGAACCCACCGCTCGTCCGAGTATCCGAGTTCGACGGCCTGTCGCAGCGCGTGCAGCCCTGCCCGGAGGTTGCGCTTGACTGCATACAGGCAGGCGATGTTGTACTGGGCCACGATGCCTCCGTTCGTCTGGAGACCGGTCGCGCTCTTGTGCAGGTTGACGCACTTCCGGTAGTTCTCCATGGCCTCGGCAACCTTTCCAATCATGTTGTACGTGTAACCCAGGTTGAAGTAATGGGATATGTCGCTTTCGATCCCGCCGCCCCATGGGCTGAACGAAGGGCGTCTTTTCATCTTCTCGAGGAAAAGGCCCACGGGACCGGGGTCGCCGAGGAGCCAGCAGGAATATGCTGACGCCCTGGACATGGTCAGGTCGTCTTCCTCGAAAAAGTCCTTGAAGCAGCTCCTGAGCTTGGGCAGGGCCGAGGGGTCGCCCAGCTCCCCCAGTGCGAGAAGGCACAGCCACCTCAGGGTCTTCATCCAGACCTCGTCGGTGGCGCGGTAGGCGAGGTCTTCGGGGAGGTACTCGCGCGGCACGGGCCCCCTGCCCGGCCCCAGAATCTCGAGGAGCGCGAACACAACGAAGTCCCCGAGCAGCCTCAGAGATTTGAACTGCCCCTGGTACGAGCCCGAATCGCCCTTGCTGTCTATGTTGGCGGCCAGCCTCGTGACGATGTCCCTCACCGGCGCCATCCCAGCGGCCTGGAAGACGATGCCCCTGGCGTGTTCCGGCAGGGAGTCGAATTCCCTGGGATCCACCCTGTAATCCCTGGCTCCGGCGAGGATTCTCGCCAGCGCCTTGGTGAGCGCCGTGTGGAATTCGAAATCCGTCTGTGCGGATTCGCGGGCCACGCGCAGCAGCTTCGGAACCGAATGCGTGCCCCCCACCTCCCCCAGGGTCATCACGGCCCAGAGCCTGACCTGGTAGCGGGAATCCTCCAGGTACGCTTCGAGGTGCCCGGCCGCTTCCGGCCCGAGCGTCTTAATCGCCTCGGAGGCGGAGGATCTGTCGGAGAGCATGGGACCTGCGAACCCGTTCTCCACGAGGCTGCGGACCTTGGCGGCCACGGGGGACTCCTGGGCGGCCGGTTTGTCCTCTGCAGGGGTGGCAGCCGACAATGACAGCAGCAGGACGAGAGCCGCCAGTGCGACCCGCATGCCGGGGGAATGAATCGCAGATTCCGGATATTCCCTGTTGACGATTCCCACGGGATGTATTATATTGTATGAAGCAAGCTTGGAGAAGTAAGAGCGGTCGTTGTAACTTTCCAGGCTCCCGGTCGTTCAAGATACGGACCCCCTGCCGAGACAAATCTTTTTTTTCGATTGACATGGCCCCGGTCATCGGATAAGTTCTCATCAATCTTTGGGCCCCCTTGCTCGCGAGATTTAGTTTGGGGATATTCTGATGTTGAGGAAATTGGTGATTGCAGGTCTCCTGGGAAGCTTCTTGATGGGCTTCGGCGGGTGTTCCCTGTTCGACTGGGGGCACAACTGGAGGCACATCAAATCCTTCTTCCGGGACATGCACGAGTTCCACAAGGAAGTTGACCGGCATTTCCTTAACTACGACGAAGATAATCCGCACAACTACTAGACCGGTCCTTCATCCTCCAGCCGGCTGGCCTGCGGTCCCTTTTGGGGGGGAATGATTATGTCTCCCCTGTCAGGCGCCGAAAGGCCGGCTTGGCGCGGCAGCGGCGGGCTCCGGACGGACGTTTGCGTCCTTCAGCTGCTATTCCTCCGGCCGCTGCTTATCCGAAATCGATACTCCATCGATGTACGTTCCCACTTCACGCCCAGCCTCCGGTGCTTTGAGGGAGATTGAAATGGGTCAGCGCCAGGCCGCACATCCGATGTCCCGCTGCGTTGCGTTCATCCTGACGGCGTGCATCCTCTCGTTCTTCCCGGCCTCGGTCCTTGCGGCCGAAGGCGCCGCCGACGGCAAGGGGACCGGTCTTGGGACAGGCAGGGGTCTGTTCCCGCTGAGCGGCTTCCTGTTCCAGTCGGATGAGGAGGGCGAGTTCTCGACGGGCGAGACGGGCGGGTCCGGCGACGGCGCCTCCGCAAGCGACCTGCTCCCCAAGCATACGGACATGATTGACACCGTCACGAGGGACGTGCACCAGGGCCTGGTGGAGTTCTGGGTGGGCGCCTACATGTGGCTCAAGCCCGGCCTGACAGCCAAAGGCAAAGCCTCTCAGGAGGACATGCGCACTGCTCAGTCTCAAGGCGTGCTGTCCGCGGTCCACGGGATAGGGATTAGGACCATCGACTTCGAGAAGGAGATGGGGCTCAGCGATAAGCCGGAGGGGCTCTATCAGCAGATGCAGGTCGAAGTCGGGCTGCGGCTCGAAAACAACGTCTTCCGAATCCTCTGGTGGATGTGGGAGAACAACCAGGACGAGGGGGACTGGGTATGGATTAAGCAGAGGCGCGCGTTCGGAGACAAGGTCTTCTACGAAGGCAAGCCGTTGCGCATGCCCTTCAGGATTATGGACACCAAGCTGATATACGAATACCGCGTCGTGCCCTGGAACAGGTTCCAGCTCTTCCTGGGCATTGCGCTGCACTGGATATATACGGTCGACTACAACGCCCTGTTCGAGGCGTATCCCGAGCTGGGCTACAAGCACGCATCGGCGCAGGTCCACACCGTGGACAATCCGCCTTCCTGGAATGCCGGGGACGCCTACTTCATGGACGAGCCAATCGACGAGGATCCCGTGGGAGCCCACTATCCCATGGCTTCCCTGTGCCTCAGGTTCGACATACGGCCCGTCGAGGGCATGCACATCGCATTCGACGTCCAGGAGATGTACGTGTACTACGGCAACTACATAGATCTCAGAGCCGGGATTTGGAACGAAATCGCGATGGGCGTGAAGATTGGCGCGGGATACAGGCTGTGGGCCGTGACCGCGGACGTGAGCGAACTCGGGGGCGAGAAGACGAATTTCACCGGCAGGGCCGTCTTCCAGGGATTCTGGGCAGGCGTATTCGTTCACTTTTGACACGGCTTTTTTCACAGGAGTCGGGCGAGATGAGGCTTTCCCTTGTCATTGCTGCAGGGCTCGGGCTGGCGCTCCAGGGCTGCATCGGATTCGACATCTCGACGAAGTCCGAGGAGCCCGAATACCCCCAGTTGCTGGCCTGGCATGAATCCGCCGACGCCGTGGGAGTGGCCGCTTTCCCGTGCGAGACCGGGATTGAGAGGGACCGCTACTCGGCGAGGAAAGTCTGCGCGGCCGTCGCAGGCTCCCTATTCGGAATCACGCTCGTTCCATGGGAGCTCCGCCTGACGCGCACGCCCCCGCCCATTGAAATCGACACCGAATTCGACGGCCGCCAGTTCGACGAGGTCCTCGCCACCGAAATCTGCATCAACCTCAAGGAAAAGAACTACGCCGCCAAGATTATCAACCCCACCCAGTGGCTGACCGCCAGGCAGCAGGGCATGCTCTTCTTCAAGACCGAGGATTTGGCCGTGTACGCCAGGGAACTCGGCTGCAAGTACCTCTACGTCGTCTCCTACAACGAATACAACCGCCTCCGCTACAAGGTCGACGACAGGGAGGTCTCCAGCATCGGCTTCTACAGCAGAATCAAGGATTTGAAAGGCTCCGCCATCGTGCCCTCCAGAGCCGTCTTCAGGACCGGCGACTTGAAGAGGGTCTTCGCCCGCGCAAGGGAATTCGAGAGCCTGTTCTTAATGCCCCTCCTCTCATGGGGCTTCATGACCGGTTTCGACAAGGATACCGTTGCCCATGAGAAGTGGTTCGGGAAGATGTCCGGCAAGGACATCTCCGAGGCCAGGGGGAACTGCGCTTTGTTCCTGGTTGAGACGGATTTCGTTCTCGATCCCAAGAAGCCTAAACCGCCGAAACCGGTCGCTCCGAAAGACATACCCGAGGACGCCGACAATCAGCCACCGCCGGAGAAGCCTGCGGACGGCGAGAAACCTGCGGACGGCGGCAATCAGCCTCCGCCGGAGAAGCCTGCGGACGGCGAGAAGCCCCCGGATGGCGGCAATCAGCCCCCGCCGGAGAAGCCTGCGGACGGCGAGAAGCCTGCGGACGGCGGCAATCAGCCCCCGCCGGAGAAGCCCGCGGACGGCGAGAAGCCTGCGGACGGCGGCAATCAGCCTCCGCCGGAGAAGCCCGCGGACGGCGGCAATCAGCCTCCGCCGGAGAAGCCTGCGGACGGCGAGAAGCCCGCGGACGGCGGAGGCGGGAACAGCGGCAGTTGAGCCGGCGGCCGGTGCGGCGGCCGACTCGGTTGCTCATGTCCATCTTCTTGCGGATTCAGCCATGACTGAGTCGGCAGGCGGGAAACCGGAGAAGGTCATCAACTCTCCCGGCGCAGAGGGCCGGAAGATGTCCCGCCCTCGCAAGGCGCTTGGCGGACTCGCAATCGCACTCCTCTTCTTCGTCCTGCTCGAGGTAATCCTTGCATTGGCTGCTCCCGACCTGGGGTGGGAGGTCGAGGCGCCGATGGTGTACGAGCAGATCAGGGCTTATCTCGGTGAAGGCGGACTCTGGTCGGACGAGAAGGGAATCTCCCTGAATTTCTCGATATACAGGGACGATTTCGGCCTCCTCTGGGCTATGAAGCCGGGGCTGGACGAGACCGTGTCGGACTTCCTGACGCCTTCGCACTGCAGGGAAAAGACGCGTTTCCGGATAACGACGGATGCGCGTGGTTTCAGGTCCAATCCGGATTCGGCATCCCGGAATCCGGGCGGAATTCGAGTCGCCTGTTTCGGGGACAGCCACTGCTTCGGCTGGGGCCTCGACCCGGCTTCCGCATGGCCTTCGGTGATGCAGCGGAGCCTGGCCGGATATCCGGGGGGCGCGGAAGTGCTCAACTTCGGGGTTCCCGGCTATTCCTCCGCCCAGGGCCTGCTCCTGGTCCGGGAGGAATTGGAGGACCTCGAAGCCGACGTCGTGGTGATATCATACGGCTTCAACGACAATCTCAGGGCCTCATGCCCGGACTCCGGGCTTCTGCGCAAGAGGCGCTCCCCCATCGGATCCGCGGCATGGGCTGCAGGCAGACTCAGGACCGCGAAACTAATCGCTTTGATAGCCGGCGAATCCCCGACTTCCAGGCATGCGGGCGATTTCCGGGCAAGAAGGGTGCCGCCGGAGGAATACGAGTCGAACCTGATGCTGATGGCCGACGAGTGCCGGAAGCGCGGGGCAGGAGTGGTCTTCCTGAGCGTGTACAACGGCTACAGATCCGGCATGAAGAAGGTCGCCCAATCGCTAGGGGCGGAGGTCGTGGACGTCGACGGGATTGCCGGAGCTCTGGATGACGACGCCGGCGTCCGGCCGGATCCGGAGGACTCCGCCGGGAAGGATAAGGCTATCTCGACGTTCGGCGCCGGATTCCTTGAAGCGAACCCGAAGTACCTCACGCACATAGACGCGGCGCATTACAACGGCCGCGTGCACCTCCATGCCGGACGCGCCGCCGCGAAGGCTGCGCTCGCGGCAGCCCGGCGCCGCGCAAGGTGACCGTCGTCCGCAGGACTGGCCCGCGACGCCCGTGCGGATTGGCGGGGGGCTCGAATCATTCATGAATCCCGTCAGGTTCCCGGACTCGATCCGTGTGCAACCAATCCTTGTTCGCAGACCAGGCCCCCCAACCCGGAACTCCATCGAGAAAAAGTCTTTGAAGAGGGTTTGGGGGAAACTTTCTTCAGAAAGGTTCCCCCAAGAATCGACGGCTCTTGGGACTTCTTAAGTTGACGCGCTTGATCCGCCGGGTTATCCTGCCTCCGTTGCCATGGCTGCCGTCGGGCGATTCCCGCGGCTCATTCAGTACTCTGCCGCTGCGTCCGCGGCTCTGTTTGGAGGAGTGCCGCCTTGAAGAGCAAATCCGCCTCGACTCTCGCGTCCATCGTCTTTCCGGCCGTGTGCCTGTGCCTTTTCTCCTGCTCCGGACAGGAGGAAAGGGAATCCGGCAAGACCTCTCCGGCGCGGCCTGATCCCGCGATTGCCGCCGCAATCAGGCTTGCGGACTCTGAGAAATATTCCGACCGGGAACTGGCCAGGCTCCGTCTCGTCCGCCTAGGCGAAGCCGCCGTTTCGGAATGCGCTGCGGAAATCTCCTCGCGGCTCCGGAGCGGACGGCTCGGCGCCGGCTTCAGCGTCCTGATTGACGTGCTCGGCGCCTCGGGGGGGCCTGCGGCATCGGGGGCGCTGGCAACGCTGGCGGGGTCCGAGAAGGCGCCGCTCAACATGCGCCTCGAAGCGGTCTACGGCCTCAGGAAAGCGCACGACCAGGACACGATGGGGCACGTCGCGGCGCTCTGCACCGATCGGAATTCGCCCGAGGTGCTGCGCGTAGCGGCTATCGGAGCGCTGGGCGATTTCACGTCCTCCAAGACGGCCTGCGATTTGCTCGCGCTGGTCATGTCGACCGGGTCAGAGCGCGAAAGGATTGAGGCGGCAAGGTCCCTACTGTGCTTCGAATCATTCGACCTCGGGCGGGCTTTCATGGCGAGGTTTTTTGATCCCTGCTGGAGGATGAGGATGCTCGCCGTCGAATACGTGAGAAGGAAGCCGACCCCCCAGGGGATAGAGCAGATTCGCATCACCGCGAAGACCGACAGGAACCTGAAGGTCGCGATGACGGCAGGCAAGGCGGTCGAAGAACTGGAGAAGTGAGGACGGCGAATCGGGCTTGAAGGCCGGCGGTCACGGGTTCAATATCGCGCACCAGTCGAATATGATATCCATCGAGCAGGACGCGCCTGCGGCCGGAGCCGCGGGCGAAGGCTTGATGGAGGATTCCCGAGATGATGCGCGGCATCTATACACGCGTGTCCCAGCATCCGCTTGCCCTTCTATCCTGGTGCCTTGCCCTGGCGCTCGCCGCCGTTGCGCCGGCGGAGGGCCAGGAGGCCCCGGACGTGGCCGGGATGGTTCGGGCTCTGGCCGAGCCGGGATTCGCGGGGGCTGAGGCGGTCCGGCAGCTCAAGGCGCTTCCGCAGCCTCCGATTGAGGAAATCAGGAAGGCGGCGGGGGAACATGAGCCGGACGCGGCGAGGAGATTCCGCGCCAGGGCCCTGCTTTCCTACATCGAGACCGACGGCACTGCCGCCGAGAAGGATCTCAACTACAAGATTACTGCGGCTTCGTGGGAAATCCCCGCGGGATCGCCCGCGTTCCTCGAAGACGAACGCAAGGCGGCTCTGGCGTCCCTGGAGGAGAGCGGCTCCGAGGCGGTCTCCGTGTTCCTGTCCACCTATCCCGGGGACGACTACCGCCGCTATCAGGTGTGCAGGGATCTTCTGCTGAAGCGGGGTCAGGCCGTGACTGCGCAGACGGCGGAGATGCTCAGGCACGAGAGCTTCGTCGCCCGGCTCAGGGCGGTCCACCTGCTGGCGCTGATTGGTGGGGCGAAGGAGATGGAGGTCCTCGCCGGCGCGGCCGGCGACGTCAACGCGCACGTGCGCAGGCGCGTGCTGGAGGCATGGCTCAAGCACGGGGGGGGATGGGCGGAGAAGGCCGCTGCGTTCCTTTCCGACCGGGACTCGTCAATCCGCGCTCTCGCGGTGAAGGGGCTTGCCCTGACGCAGGAGAACGCCGCATCGGCGGCCCGGCTCCTTAACGACGAGTTCTTCGTGGTACGGAGGGCGGCTGCCGAGGCGATGGCGCGCGCGGGAGGGGCTCCGCTCGACAGAATCCTGGAAGCCGCGAAGTCGCCGTCAGAGGGGCCGGGCAGGCTCGAGGCCGTGCGCGCGCTGGGAGCCGCCCCGAAGGCTGCTCAGGGCGGCGATTCGGCCGCGTCCGCCGCGCTCCTCGAACTCGTCCTGGACGGAGACTGGGCGGTCAGGGCAGCGGCAGCCTCGGGA
>JBFZBV010000351.1:0-2524 GCA_041308285.1 Planctomycetota bacterium
CGTGCTCGTGCTGAATTCCCCGGCGAACCCTACCGGCGCGGTCATCGAGGACAGGCTCCTGAGGGACATCGCGGACGTGATTAGGAAGTTCCCCGGCGTGACGGTCATCTCGGACGACATATACGAGAAGATGGTCTACGAGGACGCCGTGCACCTCAACATGGCCAATGCGGCCCCGGACCTCTCGGACAGGATCCTCGTGGTCAACGGCTTCTCAAAGGCATTCGGCGTGCCGGGCTGGCGGCTCGGCTGGGCCGCGGGGCCCCAGACGCTGATAAAGGCCATGATCAGGATTCAGGACCACTCCACGTCCAACCCGTCGTCTATAGCCCAGTACGCCCTCCTGGAGGCCCTCAAGGTCCAGAGCGGATGGTTCGCGAAAGTGCTCGCTGAGTACTCGATGCGCCGCCGCACCATCGTGGACGGCCTGCAGGGAATCAGGGGCTTCCGCATATCGCCCCCCATGGGCGCGTTCTACGCGTTCGCGGACATCTCCGGCCTGCTGCCCTGCAGGGCGGGGAGCTCGGTTCTGCGCGGATCAGCGGACTTCGCGCGGGCACTGCTCGAGGAAGCCCTCGTCGCGGTAATCCCCGGCGAACCCTTCGGCGCGGAGGGGTACCTGAGGTTCTCCTTCGCCGTCCCGGTCGAGACGATACGCAAGGGGATTGAGAGGACCGCCGCGTTCGCCGCGAAGCTCGGGAAAGCCTGATTCCTGCGCGGGAAACGCCGGGTTCCGCTCCGCCGGAGCCCGGTATTGATTCCCCGGGCCGCGGCGGTATAATCCTCTCCTTGGGCTGCCTATGACCGGGCCTTGCGGACCCGGGCACGAGCGCGGGCGGCATCCGCCGCCCGGCCGGAGCGAATCGGAGAAAGGGAATGGAGAACGCCCCCATAATCGTCTCGATTGTCCTGGGCGTCCTCTGCGCCGGCCTCGCCGTCATGCACCTCCGCTTTCGGGCCGGCCGCGGAGCGGTGTACCTGCCGCCCAAGCCCGGGGGCGACGAGCGGGACTCCGAGATGCTGAAGCGCCAGAAGCTCGAAATCATCGGCGAGATTGCCGCCGGCGTGATTCACGACTTCAACAACACGCTCACCTCGATTCTCGGCTATGCCGAGCTCATAGGCCGCGCGTCGATTGAGGGATCGCAGCAGAAGAAGTACGCGGAATGCATGATTGCGTCGGCAAACAGCGCAATCAGGCTCATGAAGCAGATACAAGCCTTCAAGAAGGGCGACGAGGCCCGCAAGGTGGGCATGAGCGTCCACGTCGTGGTCGAGGACGTCGTCGACCTGCTCAAGTCCATGCTCAAGGGGACGATCCGCGTCTCGACCGATCTCGCGGCGGCGAAGGACGTCGTAGAGGCCAATCCGACCGCGCTATTCCAGGTCTTCCTGAACCTGGCCGTCAACGCCCGGGACGCCATGCCCGCCGGCGGCGACCTGCGGTTCGCGACCCGGAACGCGTCCGTGCGGGACAGGAAAGTGGTCCAGGAGACGGATTCGAGGCCCGGGAACATCCTTGTCTCCGTCAGGGACTCCGGCCAGGGAATCCCGCACGACGTCGCCGTGCGCTTGTTCGAGCCCTTCTTCACGACGAAACCCGCCGGTACGGGGCTGGGGCTCGCCGTCGTGAGGAGGACCCTGGGCGAGCTGGGGGGCGACATCTGGTTCGAAACGGCCCAAGGCAAAGGCACGACTTTCTTCGTCTCCCTGCCCCTGTCCGGGTCGGACAGCGCCGGCGCGTCCACGACGGGCGGCGTGATTATAGGGTCGGGGAGGATACTGATTGCCGACGGCGACGAATTCGCCCTGGACGCGATGAGCGAGACCGTGAAGGCCCTGGGATACTCCGCCGTCGGCTTCAGCGACTTCGAGGGCGCCGCGTCCTTCTACAGGGACGCGTACGCGACAATCCAGGTGGTGCTCATCGACAGGGATTCGCCCGGCGGCGGGGAGGGCCTCTTCAGGAGGCTCCTGGCCCTGAATCCCTCAATCAAGGCCTTCCTGGCCACGACCGGGGACGCCGCGGAGAAGAAACCGGGCGGATACGACCGGAACCTGCTCGGCGTGCTGCAGAAGCCCCTGAACATGTCGCAGATATCCCGCATGCTCGACTGGGCGATAAAGAAGGCGTAGGGAGAGAGCGAGGCTGCGGGTCATGCCTCGATGTGCGCGCCCACGCGCGTCCTGCGCCGTCACCCGGCGATTCCGGCCAGGGACCTGATTGCCACGCCAGCCATCATCACCATGCCGTTGACCAGGGCGGCGTCGTTGAAGTCGTACTCGTCCGAGTGCAGAGGCGGCTCCATGTCCATCTCCTCCTTCGTGGATCCGCGCGACATGCCCAGCCTGAAGATTGACCCGGGGACCTGGAGGAGGTAGTACGCGAAGTCCTCGCCCCCCATGGACGGCTCCTCAATCCACGCGACGTTGCTCCTGCCGAGGAGCTCCTCCGCGGCCTTGGCGGCGAGATCCGTCATGGCCCTGTCGTTGACGGTCGGAGGGTATCCGTCCTCGGCCCAGA
>JBFZBV010000352.1:0-9830 GCA_041308285.1 Planctomycetota bacterium
CTCCCCCACGTAGACCCTCCCGACCGGGACGTGCGCTTCCCTGTAATGAAGCAGGCAGGGATGCCTCGCGATGACCACGGCGACGCTCCCGTCCTTGGAAGCCGCGAACCTTCCGGCCTCCTCGAGAACCGCCCGGAATCCGGCGAGGTCGTACGGGTCGTGGACCCTCAGGAACCTGACCCCCGCTCCCCTTATGAGATCCTCCAGGGGGACGCGGCCTCCCGTGGACCCGTCGGCCAGAATCCCGGTGCCGGGGGTGGGCTGCATCCCGGTCATGGCGGTTATCGAGTTGTCCAGTATCGCAAGGACGAACCTCGCCCGGGTGTAGACCGCGTCGACCAGGGGCGGGATCCCGGCGTGGTAGAACGTCGAATCGCCAATCGATGCCACGACCGGCATGTGCTTGCCGTCCAACCTGTGCGCATGATAGAGGCCCGCGGCCATGCCGATGGAGGCGCCCATGTCCAGGACCGTGTCCACTGCGTCGAGGTTCGTGCCCAGCGTGTAGCAGCCGATGTCCCCCGCGTAGATGGCCTTCGGGAAAGCCTTCTTGATTGCGTAGTGCGTCGCCCGGTGAGGGCATCCCGCGCAGAGCGTGGGCCTGCGCACGGGAACGCGCACCCCGGAGATGGCCTTTCCCAGCGCCAGCTCGCCTGGATCATCGGCGCCGAAGCGGCCGGGGAACGCCTTCCTGAGTGCGCCGAGCACGTTCTCGGGCGTGGGCTCGCCCTCCCTGGCCACGGTCCCGTCCCCGCGGCCGAGCACCTCTGCGCAGCCCCTGACCTGCATCTCTATGACCTCGTCGGTGGTTTCCAGGACCAGGATCCTCCTGAACCTGGACGCGAAATCGCCGACTTTGCGCCTGGGGAACGGGAACGGCGTGCCGATTCTGAGGACCGGCAGGCGGATTCCGCGTTCGGAGAGGACATCGGCCAGGATGGCTGCGCTTATGCCGGCGGCGATAATCCCCGCGTCAGATTCCGCGTCCACGTCCGTCGCCGGATTCCACCGGTCGTTGTTCTCGAACTCCTCGCGAATCTGCTCTATCTTGCGGCTGAGCTCCTTGTGGAGGACGAACCTGAACCGCGGCGTCGCGGCCCACCGTTCGGGGTTCTTCTTGAATTCGGCGGGGCGCGCAATCCGGACCGGTTCGCGCAGGACGAGCGCCTGCCTCGCGTGGCAGACGCGCAACGCAGGCCTCAGGATGACCGGGATGGAGTACTTCTCGGACAGTTCGAACGCAGCCGCGACCATGTCCCTCGCTTCGGCCGGGCTGGAGGGATCGAAGACCGGGGCCTTGGAGAAGAACCCCCATATTCGGCTGTCCTGCTCCGTCTGGGACGAGAAGGGCCCGGGGTCGTCGGCGGTGATAATCACGAAGCCGCCATTGACGCCCGTGTAGACCGAGGACATGAGCGAGTCGGCGGCCACGTTGAGGCCGACCTGCTTCATCGCCACCGCGGCTCGCTTGCCGGTGTAGGAGGCGGCCAGGGCGACGTCGAACGCGACCTTCTCGTTCACGGACCATTCCGCGTAAATCCCCGCCTTCTCCTCGCGCCCGAACCTCACCACCGACGGCAGGATTTCGGAGCTCGGCGTGCCGGGATAAGAGGTCACGAAATGCACGCCAGCCTCGACGAGGCCCCTGGCAATGGCCTCGTTGCCAAGCAGCACGGCTTCTTTCATCTCAACTCCCTTGAACATGACTGAGGGAGACAGCAATATATCGCGGCGGCGTCCCCATGCCAAAACGTTTCGGCCGGAAGCCGGCTCGCTTCCCGTCGCCGTGGGCGGTAGAATCTCCTTCGGATTGGCGCAGGAGGTCGCCGCATGCGCAAGAAACCGGACCGGACCATGACTTGCCCGGGATGCGGGCTCAGAATCGACGTCTCTTCCCTCGAGCCCGGCTCGAAGACCGAGTGCGCGTGCGGAAGGACCCTGCTCGTGCCGGGCTCCCCACGCGAGGCGGGAAAGCTCTCCTGCCCGGGCTGCGGGGCCCCGCTGTCCGCCGACCTCCACGTCTGCCCCTGGTGCAGGGCCGGCCTGCAGACGGTCTACTGCCCGAAATGCTTCGGCATGAACTTCAAGGGCGCCAGGTTCTGCGGGGCCTGCGGCGAGAAGCTCGAGCGGCAGGCGGTCGACCTCGCCCGGGAAACCCCGTTCAAGTGCCCGAGATGCGGGGATTCGCTGGCGAGGCACATCAACGCGGGGTGCCTTCTCCACGTCTGCGGGGCCTGCGGGGGGGTCTGGGTGGACTCCGAGACCATGACCGGGCTTTGCGAGGGCAAGGACAAGGCGGCTGTGCGCAGGATTGCCCTGCCGTTCGACGAAGTGCGCAGGGCCGCCGGCATCGAGGAGAAGGTGACCTACGTGTCGTGCCCCGTCTGCGGCAGCAAGATGAACAGGTTCAATTTCGGCAAGCTCTCGGGAGTGATAGTGGACATGTGCAGGGATCACGGGACGTGGTTCGACAAGGGGGAAATCCAGCACTGCGTCGAGTTCGTCCTCTCCGGCGGGCTTGACAAGGCGGCGCGCCGGGAACAGGAGGAACTCAAGGGGAAGATAGAGCACCTCAAGTCCATGGCCGGCGGCATGGGGTCGGGTCGGACGTATACGGCAAAAGGCGCAAGGGTGGATCCGGTTCTCGGGTCCGGAGGAGCCGCCGAGGGGTTCATCGTGCAGCTCCTGAGAGCCCTCCTGGAGCTCCTCTGAGCATCCGCGCGCGGGCGGTCGGGCGGCGGCCGTCCAGCGGCGATTCGCCGTCCTCCTTGACACGGGACGAGGATGTGTGGTTAAATCAGATGTCGAACGCTCCTCGGCGAGTCCCGCCGGGGAGATGGAGGATTGATGCGCATTTCCCGTCCAGCGCTGGTGTTGTCTCTTGCCGCGGCCGCAGCTTGCGCGGGCTGCGTGTCCGAGACGCAGAAGAAAATCGACAGCCTGCGATCCAATCCCACTCCCCAGGAGTGCGCGAAGCACCTGTCCGATCCGGACCCGGTCGTGAGGCTCGTTGCCACAGTCACTTTGGAAACGAAGTGCGCGGCGTCCCGGGACGGGCTCAAGGGTCTCATCGAGGCGATGTCGGACCGCCACCCGATTGTCAGGATTGCCGCCATTACCGCGGTCAGGAGGCTCGACCCCGGAGCGGCGAAAGCGGCCGTGCCGTACCTCGTGGACAGGATTGCCGACCGGTCCGCCGACGTGCGCATCGCCGCCATCGGCGCGCTCGGCAGGCTGGCCGAGGGCGACCTCGAAGTCGCCGCCGTTCTGGGCAGGATGGCGCTCGACGTCGAGGAATACTACCCGGTCAGGATTGAGGCGGTGCTGTCCCTGTCGCTGAACGCCTCGAAGTCCGGGTTCGCCGTGGCGGAAATCGCCGAGCGGCTTGATCGCAACTTCGGGAAGTCCGATTCGATAATGTCCCTCTGCTCGACTTTCCTTTCCCTGCGATCCGGCGGGGACCAGGATAGGCTTCTCAGGATTCTCACGAAGCAGCTGTCCGACGGCCGGCCGCTCGGGAAGAGCCTGGCCGCCAGAATGCTGGGGATTATGGGTCCTGCCGCGAAGTCGGCCGTGCCCGACCTCCTCAAGGCTCTTGAGGACCCGGACGAGACGGTCAAGACGTCGGCGTGCTCCGCACTCGGCGAAGTGAACTCCGCTCCCGCCCAGGTGATTCCGGCGCTGCTCAAGATCGTCGCCTCTGAAACGACGCTCAGCCTGGAGACGTCCCTTGCGGCCGCGAGGGCGGTGGTGGATTTCGGCGCCCAGTCGGTCTCCTACCTGCTCAAGGGCATCGAGTCCCTGGACTCGAGAGACCGGTTCTGGGCTGTGTTCATGCTGGGCGATATCGGCCCGAAGGCCCGGACCGCGGTCCCGGCCATCCGCAGGCTGCTCCAGAGCCCGTACGAGGACCGGGACGTGCTGATGGCCGCTGATATCGCGATAAACAGGATAGCCGGCAACGGCAGCGGCAGTTAGGCTTTTCGCCTGCGCCCGCCCGGGTCGGACCCATGTCGCAAGGAATGCTGTTTTCCCGGCCTGCTTCGAATCCGTCGCCCGGCGCTCCGAAAACCGAAACTTGTTCCGACGCCGAGTGTTCCATTCGTAGGGAACGCTGAGGAGGATTGATGCGGGGCGCAGGCATGTCCGGCATTCTGACAAGAGCCCTGGCTTTGAGTTGCGTTGCGTGCGCGCTGGCCTTGCCCGCCGCCGCCGGCCAGACCCCGGCGCCCGACGATTTGCTCAAGAAGCTCGAGTCGCTCCGCGACGAGATCCTGATACACGCCGTGCTCAAGAAACTCAATCCCTCCGCCGATCAGCTCAAGTGCCTGCTGGACTGCGCGCGCGGCGCACGCGGGGCTTCCGAGGAATACAAGAAGGAGATGAAGCGTCTGACCCCCCTCCTCGGCGAGGCAATCCGCGCCCTCCACAAGGAGGACGAGCTGAACAAGGGCCTGTCCGACGCCGTGATGCAGAAGGCGGCCAGGCTTGATCACGAGGCCAAAACGGCCCTCAAGACCTTCAACGACAAGGTGAACGTCTTCGAGAAGAAGGCCGAGGATGCCTTCACTCCCGAGCAGCGGGCGGTCACGGAGGGGCTCAGGACCGAGGGCGGAGTCCGTGCGCTCGCCGGCCTTCTGATGCCGGACAAGGGCCATGCGGACCGCAAGCCCGCAAAGCCCCTTACCGCCGTCCGAAGGACCCTGGAGATGATAAGGGCCATGACCGGGGAGCAGTGGGCGAAGAGATCGCAGGGCATCGTCGAGGGGATGGTAAAGGGATGGGAGGAGTTCGAATCCAATCTCAAGGACGAGGAGAGGGACGGCTTCCGCGAGCACCTCTCCACCCTGCTGGACGAAGTGCGCGGCATGGATAAGAAGACCTTCGAGGAGTCCCTGCCGAAGATAGCGCGGGACATGAGGCCTCCGGATAAAATCGAGGAGCTCCGGTCCGAGCTCCAGGATGTAGGGAAGAACCAATACGGCGCCGTCGGCGCAATCGGCCGTTTCCTTCTAAACGAACGGCTCGTCCAGGTTCTCGAGAAGAAGCTGGGGCTGGAGCCCGGACCCGGCGCGGCTCCCGCATCCGGAAAGGCCGGGGACGGGGGAAAGACCGGGGAGTCCAAGGAGAAATGACTCGACCCGCGCAAGGCGCGGAGCTCCGCGGCGGTGCACCGCGGCGGCCGCGCATGCGGGCGGATTGGAGACCCAGGAACATGAAGATCGCGGTTTTATGGGCGGAATGCTGTGCGGTAATCCTGGCCGTGCCGCTGGCGGCGTTCGGAGCCGAAGGCGGCCTCGCGCCGTCTCCGGCGGACGACGCCGCGGAAATCCGGAGGCTCAGGGTCGAAATCAACGCCCTGAACCTGATAAACGGCCTCCACCTTTCAATCGCGCAGGTGCAGGCCCTGGTCGACGGCGCGCGGGAGATGAAAGCGCTCGCGGAGAAGCTGCCCCCTGACCGCGGCCCGGGGAAGGACATGGCCGCAGAGGAAGCCGCCGCGATGTGCGCGGCCCTGGAGAAGGTCCTTGCATGCCTCAGGAAGGGCGAGGACCCGCCACCGGCGCTGCTCGCGGAACTCAAGGAGAAAACCGGCAAGACGGGCCGCCGCGAAGCCACCGGGGTCGAGAAGTCGGAATACAACCGCAATGTCGTGGAAATCGAGGCGCGGGTCGGCGCGCTCCTGTCCGATGCGCAGCGAGAGGTCATCGAGGAATTCAAGCCCTGCCTCGTACCGCCCAAGACGCTGAGAGACCCCGTCCGCGTGGGGCAGGTCAGGACGTTCGAAGCGCAGGAGGCGTTCCTCGAAAGAGCCAGGAAGATCCCCTCCGAAAGGTGGGCCAAGCTCGGGAAGCTCATCGTGGACAAGGCCATGCGCAAATGGGAGGAGAAGAACGGGGCTCTCCCAGCGAAGGCGAGGGCCGACGAAATCGAGAAGGCCATGACGCTAATCGACCAGGCGAGGTCGATGCCCGAGGTGGAGTTCCAGATAAGCAAGTCCTCCCTCGCGGAAAAGCTAATCTTCATGGACAGGAAAGACGAGATTCACAAGGAGCTCGAGAGCCTTGCGTCCAGGCGCGACGCTCCGCCGGGCAAGATTGCCAGAATCCTGCTCGACCCCAGGATCATTCCGGCGCTCGAGCGGCGGCTTGCGATTATGAAGAACGGCGGCAAGGATCCTGCGGTGGACCTCGAGGACATCGAAGGGGCCGACACGTGCAAGGGGGGCAAGTGCGGAACGCCCGCGAAGAAGGAATGAATCCCGGCCCCGGGTGCGCGGCCGGATGCGCCGGAATCCTCGGTCCCGTCGACAGGAGGACGTTCCTGCGGAGGCTCGCGGCGATCGGAGTGGTTGCGTCGCCCGCCGTCGCCGCCCTGGCGGGGTTCGTGAGGGACGCCCGCGCATCCGCCGTCCAATGGCGGGAAGTGGAGTTCTACGAGAAGCTCGCGAACAAGGAGATTCTCTGCCACGTCTGCCCGTTCGACTGCCACCTGTACGACCAGGAGATGTGCCGCTGCCGCACGCGCACCAACATTGGCGGCAAGCTCATGACGCCGGCCTGGAACAACCCCTGCATAATACGCAGGGACCCTGTCGAGAAGCTCCCGCTCAACCATTTCCTCCCGGGCGAGGAGCAGGTGTCCCTTGCGGTGGGCGGCTGCATGCTCCGCTGCCTCTACTGCCAGAACTGGCAGCAGTCCCAGACGAGGCCGCAAGACCTCAAGAACTTCGACTGCACCAGCGAAGACGCCGTCGGGGGCGTGCTCAAGCAGAACGCCGAGGGCGCGGAGAAGAGGTGCAGAACCATCGGCTTCACATACACCGAGCCGATAGCGTGGCTCGAATATGCAAAGGCCGTGGGCATGCACGCGAAGTCCAGGGACGTGAAGGTCGTCATGGCCACGTCCATGTTCTTCAGGGAGAAGGCCGTCAGGGACGCGTGCAAGTACGTGACCGCATTCGCAGCGGCGCTCAAGGGATGGGGCGACCTGTTCTACAACAAGGTCATCGGCACCCGCGACCCCAAGGAGAGCAAGGGCGACTTCAAGTCCGTGCTCAGGGCCCTCGAGGTCGTGAAGGAGGAAGGCGTCTGGATGGAGATAACGAACCTTGTCGTCCCCACCTACAACGACGACATGTCCGCCGTGAAGGAGATGTGCGCGTGGATTGTGAAGAACCTGGGAACAGGCGTGCCGCTCCACTTCGGAAGGTTCGTCCCGGAGTTCAAGCTCAAGAACCTGCCCAGGACGCCGGTCGCCACGCTGGATGAGGCGAGGCAGACCGCGCTGGACGCTGGGATTAAATACGTGTACACGTCCAACATCGCCCCGCACACCGGCAACAACACCTACTGCCCGCGATGCGGGACGAAAATCATATCGAGGCTCGGGTTCAAGATTCTCATGAACGACCTGAAGGACGGCGCCTGCCCGAAGTGCGGAGAGAAGGTGCCGGGCATATGGTCATGACCGAGCCGGCCGGAGACAGGCAGCTTGAAGGGCGCAATGCCGGCGTCTTCCTCGCCTTCGCCGCCGCTGCCGCGGGCTTCGAAGCCCAGATCGTCCAGATTGTCCTCCTGCGCGAACTCCTCACGTTCTTCTCGGGTCTCGAAATAGTCATCGGCATGGTGCTGGGAATCTGGATGGCATTCACGGCCGCGGGAGCCTTCGCGGGCGGGAGGATTTCCCGGCCGGGGCCCGGCGCGAGGCTCGCGATCTGCCTGACCGCCGCGGGGCTCTGGGCCGCGGCGGCGCTGGCGGCGATTAGAGTCAGCCGCGGGATTCTCGGGGTCGAATCGGGCGAGGAGCCCTCCCTCGCGGCCTCCGCGCTGCTCGCGTCCCTCGCCGCGGGCCCCGCCGCGGCATTGCTGGGAGCCGCGTTCCCGGCGGCGGCGGAGCTCCTCGCGGGTTCCGGCCGGCACGGCGGCCCCGCAGCCGCGGGCAAGGCTTTCCTTTACGAGGCCGCGGGCGGGGCGCTCGCCGGCGTCGGATTCACGTTCGCGGCCGCGCACGTCCTGAACCCCTTCCAGTCGGTCTTCCTGGCTGCAGGGGTCGCCGCGGCTGCGGCGTGCGCTGCGGCGGGGATGCGATCCTGGCCTGCGGCGGCGCTCCCGGCGCTATTCACGGTGCTCTTCGCGTTAGCGGGCCCGGCAGACCGAATCACGGAGAAGGCACGCTGGCGGGATTTCAACGACAGGTACGCGATTGCCGAAACCGCAGACTCCAAGTACGGGAGAATCGCGGTGCTCGAATACCGCGGCGAGCACAGCTTCTTCGAGTCCGGCCATCTCGCATTCTCCCTGCCTGATCTCGAGGCCAGCGCGGAGCTGGCCAACATGGTGATGGTCCAGCACCGGAGGCCGGAAAACGTGCTCGTCGTCGGGGGGGCTCTGGCGGGGCTGGCGCGCGAAATCCTGAAGTATCCGGTGAAGTCCCTGGAAGTCGTGGAGCTCGACTCGAAGCTCGCGGAGATCGCTCTGAAATACATGCCTCCTGACGAGCGCGCCCTGCTGTCCTCCGGCAGGGCGAGGATGCACCACGAAGACGGCCGCCTTTTCGTGAAGAGAAGCGAGCCCGCCTCGTACGACATCGTCCTGCTCTGCCTGCCCGACCCTTCGACGGCCTCCCTGAACAGGTTCTACACGGCGGAGTTCTACGGGGAAGTGAGGAGGGTGCTCCGGCCGGGCGGGCTGTGCGCCTTCACGCTTTCGTCCGCCGAGAACTACATCGGGTCGGAACTCCTCCGAAGGAACGGGTCCGCTTACCACACCTTCATGTCTGCGTTCCCGCACATACGGGTTATTCCTGGCGATCCGGCGGTGTTCCTGGGGTCGGACGATTCCTCGTACCTCAGCCTTGATCCGGACGAGCTCGCGATCAGGTTCCTGGCGGCTTTTCCGGACCGGGAGAATGATGTCCCGGCCGGGGCCGCCCGATGGTTCACCCCGCATCACTACCACCTCAGGATGGATTCGGCGGACGTCCTGGAAGTGAACAGGACGCTCAGGGCCTGGCCTGCGGGCGGACCGGGCAGGGAGTCGGAAGCCGGGCAGTCCAGGCCGCTGCCCGCCTTCCTCGCGGGGGGGGCGGAAAACGGGGCGCCGTGGGACGAGGAGGTCTCTGCAGCGGCGAGGGACCTCAACTCCGACCTCAAGCCAAGCGCGTCGCTCGCCACGCTTCTTATATGGTGCAGGAAGACGGGCATGCCCTCGATATCGGGCCTGCTCGAGAGCCTGTCTTCGCTGCATCCTGCGCTGCTCGCCCTGCCCGGCCTGCTCCTCTTCGTTCCGGGGGCCGGGCTGATTGCAGCGGGGAAGCGGCGCGCGGCCCGGAGATTCTCGGTTTCCGCTTCGGTCTTCGCGGTGGGGCTCGCGCAGATGGTGGTCGAGCTCTCCGTGCTGTACGCGTTCCAGAGCTACTACGGATACGTGTACAGCGGCATGGGGCTTTTATTCGCGGTGTTCATGGGGGGCCTGGCGGCAGGTGCGTACGCGTCGGGGACACGGCTCCCGGAAAAGCCGGGGGCCGCGTTCATCCCGGTCCTGCTCGCATGCTGCATCCTGGTCTCGGTCTGCCTGCCATGGGCCCTGGAGGCGGCCGGAGCAGCCGGCAGCCCGGCGCTGGTTTTCGCGGTCTTCGCGGCCCTCGCGTTCCTGTCCGGCATGCCGGTAGGGCTTATGTTCCCGCAGGCTGCCGCGGCGGAGGGCGGCGGCGCCGGGTCCGCGTCGGCGCTCTACGCATGCGACCTGGCGGGTGGCATTGCCGGATCGCTGGCTGCCGCGCCGCTCCTCATACCCTGCGCGGGCCTCTCCGCCACGCTCAGGGTGTTC
>JBFZBV010000353.1:0-2609 GCA_041308285.1 Planctomycetota bacterium
AAGCCTGCCGTGTCGACAAGGCGGTCGATGTTCTTCGCGTACCAGAAATTCAGGGGATCATTCAGTTTCTCGAATGCGTTCTGACCTTCAATCCTCAGGTCCGGGAATGCGAGCACGAACCTCAAGTCGGCGACGTGCTCTATCCGGTCGAGGTCGGCGGATCCGACGTACTCGAAAATCCTGATTTTGTAGCCGGCGTTGAACTCGTGCGACCCCGGGAGCAGGTCGATCCTGGCCCCCAGGGACGTGAAATAGAGCCAGTCCTCCCGCGGACCGGAGCCGGCCAGCAGCGCGTTGCTGTCGTACTCGATTTCCTGCCGGAGGAAAGGATGTATGCGGAAGTTCCAGATGCTGAGGGATCCGGCGGGGTCGTAGTTCTGGTCGCGGATGTTCAGGGACGTGGGCTTGGTCTTGGCCGAGACGGCCACGTCGGCCGCGAGGCAGGGCTGGGACAGCTGCAGCGCGAGCAGAATCGCGGAGGCCGCGCAGCACGCGCGCCTCAGGGCTCTCGCAGGGTCGCCGGGGACCCGTTCCTTTCTTCTGCCGGACGGCGGTCTCAGGGGCTGCTCCTCCCCGCAGGATCCTTCTCCGCCTGGAACGCCGCCAAGGAGAGAGGCCTACGGGTTGCCGGGGCTCACGTTCTTGATGTCTATCAGGTCTCCGTGGTCCTGAATGGCCGTGTCGGAGGGTGCCGGGACTCCGGCGCCGAGCGGTATCGTGGCCGTGAACTCGCCCTCGGGCCTCGGTATCTTGACCGTGACGAGAAGGCCCTTTCCAGCGAACCTCAGCGAAGACCCGGGAGGGGCGAGAATCTTCTTCTCGACCTGAGTGCCCCCCTTCCCCGGGACGGACACGCTGAACGAGACGGGCTTCTGGCTTTGGCGGTCCACGGAGAACACGACGTCGCCGCTCGCCTGGTCGACGCTCGTGTCGACCGCCGACTTGGGATCAATCTGCAGGGTCAGGCGGAGCGAGGCCAGAAGCTCTTTCGCAGTGACCGCGACGATTCGCTCGCCTCCGAGGGACTCAATCCTGTGCTTCCCGGAGTCCGAGGATATCTTGTACACGGCGTTTCTCGCGGTCACGCTCATCGTCTTGGGAATCTCCACCGTGACGAGGTCGGGACCGAGGTCGAAGCTGAACGCGCCTGCAAGCAGGGTCAGTATCGTGTCACGCGGGCTTCTTTCGATGAAGGACACGTTGAACTTCGTCTCGGATTCCTCGGGCGTGTAGATTCTGCCTCCGTCCTTGAGGAGCAGCTCGACGCTGCCTTCTTCGCCGGTGTCGACGTCGAACAGGTCCTTGAGGAAGTCCGGGGAGACGAGTTTCTTGCAGATGGAATGGTCTTCGTACGAGCTGCCCTTGCCTGCAATCCCGGGGAGCGAGCAGCCCGGCTTGAGCAGGTCGACTTTGCCGTCGCAGATGACTCCGACGTCCCCCTTGCACTCGGCGGGGGAAGCTATGCCCTTGGACAAATCCACAATCTGGGCGTGGCGCAGCTCAATCAGCATCCCGAGGCCCGCCGCTCCGAGCTTCCCCTCCCCGGTGTTCTCAATCCTGCCCTTGCCGTCCGCCGTGCAGTCGAATTCGGCCTTGGTGTCGAGGCCGAAGACCTGGAAATCGGCGAAATGCCAGATTATGCGGCCTCTGGCGCAGACGCCGGAGACATGGCCGCCGAGCAAATCGATTAGCCAGCTGTTCTTCCCGTCCGTCTTGGTCCTTTTAATCTCGAGGTCGCATCCGCCCTTGGTCGTATACTTCGAGCTGTCCGTGAACGTGAAGTCGGCTTTGCCCTTGTCTGAGATTTTGAATTTGAAAAGGTCGTATCCCCTGGCCGTCTTGAACGGGCTCTCGACCTTGCCGGAATCACCCGGTTTTGCGGGAGTCTCCGCGGGTTTGGCTGCGCCCTCCGCGGGTTTGGCTGCGCCTTCCGCGGGCTTGGCTGCGCCTTCCGCGGGTTTGGCTTCGCCCTCTGCGGGTTTGGCTGCGCCTTCCGCGGGCTTAGCTTCGCCCTCTGCGGGCTTGGCTTCGCCTTCCGCGGGCTTGGCTTCGCCCTCTGCGGGTTTGGCTTCGCCTTCCGCTGGTTTCGCCTGGCCGTTGCCTGGCACAGGCGGTTTGTCGCTCTCCTGGGCCAGACTGACGCCCGCCAGGAACAGCGCAGCAAGAAGGAATGCTGCCATTGCGGTTGATTTCATGCCCGCACTCCTGAAACCGGTTCAGGAAAAAACATCCATCGACAAGCGCAATGATAGTGGATGCCAGTATTGCAAGTCAAGCCCGGCAATCCTGTCCGGTTTCAGCATTATATTATAGAATAAACTGCCCAAAAGCAACATTTCAATCATAATTAACAAATCAAACATTGTCAATCGCTTTCATATTGGCACGGGCGCAGGTCTAATGTAAAATTCCGGGGCATTTGCGCTGGGTAGCAGTCTGGAATTTGTTCACGAGGTGGCTCATGGTATCGAAGGTGCTCGCGGCCGTTCTGGCCGTTTTCGCTTGCGCGGCATGCAATTCGGCCGAGACGAGCGGCGATCGCGGGTCGCAGAGCGACGCAGGAGGGCAAAAGCAACCGAAGCCCGCAGCCGACGATTCGACCGGTCCGA
>JBFZBV010000354.1:0-3692 GCA_041308285.1 Planctomycetota bacterium
CGCGAGGTGCGGGTGGGAGGCCTTCCAGACCTCGCCGAACCCTCCTCCGCCGAGTTTCTCCTCGAGGATGTACTCCCCGACCCTGTCGCCCTTTTTCGGCCCGGAATTCAATCCCATGTCACACCTCGAGAAAGGCCACGGCCGCGTAGCCCACGAAATCCCGCGCTGACCCGCCTGCGACCTCGAAGGACGTCGTATGCCTGAGCAGGGCGGCCCGGCCCGCGCCGAGTCCTGCCGCGCAGGCGACGGCCGCCGCGGCGGCTCCCGCCCCGCATGCGCTCTGCCCCTCGGACGCCTCGGCCAGCGCCGCCAGGGGGTCGAGGGACAGCACGGCATCGAGGAACTTCATGTCGTTGACCGTCTTCGCCCATTCGTGGGCGGCTTCGCCTGCGCCGCGGGGGGCGAAGCCGAACCGACGGCCGTAGTGCGTCAGGTCCGTGGACCCGAGGACCGCGATTCTCCTGCCGAGCGATTTCGCGGCCCTTGCCGCGGCGCGGCCGACCTCGGCCGCCCGGGCGTCGGGCGGGACCGCGACGGGGCACAGCATGGACCCGGGGGACATGCGCTGGATGAACGGCACCTGGACCTCGATGGAGTGCTCGCCGTCGTGGGCCGCGGCGCCGGCTGCCGCGGCGCCTCGCGCCTCCCGGACAATCGCGGCCGCGAGCTCGGCGTCCACCGCGATGTCGCCGAGCGGAGTCGACCAGGCCCCGTCGGGGTACGCGGACGCGATTTCCACGCCGTACGTGTGCACGGCCCCGAACACGAGGAAAGCATCGAAACGGGGCGCGGCGGCGAGGAGCTTGAACGCGCATGCGGCCGTGGGGCCCGAATAGGACCAGCCTGCGTGGGGCACTATCGCGCCCACGGGCGCGCCGGCTGGCGGCGCGGAGTCGGGCTCGGCGGAGGCCGCGGACTCGTCGACGCCCGCGGCGCAGGCCTCCCTGCCCGACGGGTAGAACATCCCCGCGAACTGCGGCATCCTCCTGTTCATCGCCTAGCCTCCGGCCCTGAATTTCTCGAACCTGGCGAGCTCCTTCTGGCTCACCGACGGGGAGAGGGTCGCCATGACGCAGCGGAAATCGGCGTCCGTCATGTCCCGCTCGACGCCCGACTTCACGGCCTCGAGGAAGACCGTGTTCGCGGTCTTCTCGCAGAGGTTCCTGATGTCGGCTCCGCTCAGGCCCTCGAGCGCGGCGGCGAGTGCGTCCTGGTCGACGTCGGACGCGAGGGGCTTCCCGGCGAGGAAGAGGGCGAGCATCTTCCGCCGCGCCGCGAGTTCCGGAAGGCCCACGTAGACCTTCGCGTCGAACCGGCCGGGCCTGAGGACGGCCACGTCGAGGCTCCAGGGCTCGTTCGTCGCCCCGATGAAAAGCAGCGCCCCGCCCTCCTTCTTGCCCACGCCCTCGAGCTCCGACAGAATCTGCGGCACCACCCTCTGCATGACCGTGGACGAGCTGTCCGACCTCCTCGGCACGAGCGCCTCGACCTCGTCGATGAAGATTACGGACTTCTCGCGCTCGTGGGCGTTCGCGAAGAGCTTCTCGACGTTCTGCTCCGCCTCGCCGACCCACTTGCTCATGATTTCAGAGGGCTTCACGGTGAAGAAGGCCGCGTCGATTTCCCCGGCGACGGCCTTCGCAATCATGGTCTTCCCGGTGCCGGGCGGGCCGTAGAGGAGGAGGCCGCCGCCCTTCCTCACCCCGTAGTGCTTCGCGGTCTCGGGGTGCGTGAACGGGTAGACCATCCGAATCCTAATCTCCTCCTTGGCCTCCTCGAGGCCGGCGATGTCGTCGAAGGTCAC
The DNA here is from genome assembly GCA_041308285.1 of Planctomycetota bacterium. Taxonomy (GTDB): domain Bacteria; phylum Planctomycetota; class JAKEIC01; order JAKEIC01; family DYIT01; genus PPR-0505. Next base: position 1,805 of record JBFZBV010000354.1, read on the forward strand.
CGAAGGCTTCTCGGCGAGCAGGAAGGTCTTCTCCTTCGAGGCGTCGTCCGCGCCTTCCTTCTCCGGGGGGGCCTTCTTCTGGGGGAAGGCGCCGGCCTTCCGGAGCTCCATGGCCTTCTCCATCCACGCGTCGGCCTTGGCGACTCGGGAGGCGCGCTCCTTGCCTTCGGCGCGGTTCGCGAGCATGTACATGACCCTGGCGGCCTCGCGGAGCGTTTTCCAGGCGTTCTCCGCGTCGCCGCGCCTCTTGGCGTCCGCGAAGCGCCTCTCGAGGTCCTCTATCTGGTCGAACAGGAATCGGCTCATATGCAAAGGTCCGGGGCGGCGGTCACTTGTCGTCGAGCTCCTTCTCGAGTTTCTTCAGCCTCTGCTCTATCTCCTCGTCGAAGGCGCCGGACTTCTCGCTCGCGCCGCCGTCAATCAGCACGTCCAGCTCCTGGTCCGAAATGACCCCCTCTACGGAGGTCGGCTCGGCCTCGAACATCTGCTCGTTCATGTCGAGCAGGATTTCCATCCTCTGCTCCATGGTCTCGGCCTTCTCTACGGAGGCCATGAACTCGCGCTGGGTCTTCTCGAGGTCCGTGGACGCGAAGGTCTCGGCAATGGCCTTGCTGACGGCGTTGAGGGACAGCGCGAACTCGCCCATGGCCTCGGCCTGGTTCTTCATCTGCAGGGCGGTCTCGAGCGACAGCATCTGCCGCTCGAGGATTCTCCTCTGCGCCGAGGTCCTCCGCAGGGTGTTCTTCAGGAAGGCAAGCTGCTTGTCGTCGGCGAGCTTCTTGGCCCTTCTGGCCTTCTCGAGGTATTCCTTCTCGTTCCTCTCGAGGTTCTTTATGTTCCTCCGCATGGCGTTGACGCCCTTGCGGACGGCGATGTCCCGCTCGATTCTCCTCTCGTCCTTGGACTTGAAAAGCCCCATCGGAACCTCCTTTGGCGGGTGAGGCCTACGCCTCCTCCATGTCCTCGCTCCAGTTCGTGTACTTCTGCATGTCCTCCGCGGAGGTCTGCGGCCTGACCCTGGCGGCGGCGCGCTCGAAGTCCGCCGCGGACAGGGGCCGCACCTTGAGCCTGTTGCTCCGCAGCGCCTCGAAGCCCCTGTCGAGCAGGGACGGGATTTCCCTGTTCATCTCCATTATCATGAGGCCCGCGGCCTCCTTGCAGAAACGCTCTATCTCCCTGCCGGAGAGCCCCTCCGTCATGCCGACCAGCGAGTTGCGGTCGGCCTGGACCGAGTAGCCGCGCTTGTCCAGGTGGATTTCGAGTATGACCTTCCTGGTCGCGGGATCGGGGAGGGGAATCAGAATCTTCTTCTCGAAGCGGGAGAGCACCGCCGCGTCCAGGTCCCACGGCCTGTTCGTCGCCGCGATGGTCAGCACGTAGATGTCGCTCCTCCCCTTCTCGGCGAGGCCGTCGAGCTCGGCCAGGATGGTCGAGAGAATCCGCCTCTCCGGGCCGGTGTTCTCGCCCTCGTCACGGTTCTGGGCGAGGGCTTCGAACTCGTCGAGGAAGACCACCGAAGGCGAGGCGTCGCGGGCGGTGCCGTAGAGCTCGGAGACGATTTTGCTGGACTCCCCGAAGTACTTGGACATCACCGAGCTGACCTTCACGTTGAAGAACACCGCCTTGCGGTCCCCGGAGGACGCGAGGGCGTTCGAGGTGGCCGCGGCCAGCAGCGTCTTGCCCGTGCCGGGAGGGCCGAAGAAGAGGATGTTCCTGAATGCCTGGACCTTCACTCCGGGGGGGGGCTGCGAGGCCGAGACCCCCAGCGCGAACTTTATCTCGGCCTTGGTGGACTCGAGCCCCCCGATGTCGGCCCAGGTGACGGGCGAGGAGGTGACCAGCTCCGAGACGGCCCTCTTGATTTCCGAAGCGTCATCCTTCCCGCCGA
>JBFZBV010000355.1:0-7514 GCA_041308285.1 Planctomycetota bacterium
AACGCCAGGCAAGGGCGCGCTGGTTTCGCGAAGAAAACGCGACGCGGCGAAGGAAGCGGCAGGGGGGCGCCCCTCAATGCTTTCTGGTGAGCGTCGCCCCGCCGGAGGCAGCTTCAGGCCCGGCGGGAATGGTCAGAAGAACCTCACTTCCTCAAGGCGGACTCCCGGTTCGGCCAAGCTTCCCCTCGTTGGAAGCAGGGCGAGAAGTTCCAGGGCATTGCGTCTCATGCCAAGGGAAAAATACGCTTTCGCTTTGGCCCTGCGCATTTCGTCGAGATAATGTTCCCAGTGCAGGTCCTCGCTTGTTTTCGCCAGGGCGTTGCGGAAATCCCCGCGGGCAAGGCAGCTTTCAGCCTCCTTTATTGCCGCCTCCTCATGCTTTCCAATGTCGTGTTTATCAGGCTCGGATTCGGGCTTCCAGGTCTCCAGGAATCTCGCCAGTTCGATGTCTGAAAATAGGCTCCTCGCTTTCTTCTCGACAAACAGATGCAGCCTGCCGTCCACAGCCCACGAACCGAGCCCGGCCACTGCGGATTTCAAGAAGTTGGCTTTGTCAGGAGGATCCTCCCGGTCCAACTCGCCCAGCCTGGTCGCAACGAACCGCCTGTAGCGGCTTCGGCCGAATACACCGTCCTCCGGATTATAGTCTCTGCCTTGGCAGGGTTCTTCATGGACCTCATATTCGATCTTGGCTTCAATCCACCAGGCATCGCCCGGTCTCCAGACCTGCGTCCAACTGGTATCGCGGTCGATGTCGATGCGCACAACGATTCTCCCGTCCTCCGCGTGCGCCTCCTGCCTGACAAGGCCTATTCGATTGCAGGGGAAGACCTCTACTCCCTCCCTGACCGGGAATTTGGGCAGGAACATCGTCGACTGTCTGGACGGGCAGGCGTTTGGAGGATTTCCGAGTTGCGATAGAATTCCTCCGGTGACTTCTCGGGACATCTCGCCCCATCCCGAAACAACCCGATTCGCAAATCCTACCCACGGGCATGCCGGGACGCCTGGTGTCGTCGCGATGATAAGCCTGTCATCCCATTTCTTTCCCGCCGACTCGGCATGCACCCATCCGCCTTCTGTTTTGCTTCGATATTCCTCTCTCGTCCTGAAAACGAAAATCCGTTCCTGATTCCAATCCGGCGTCTCGAGCAGGACTTTTCCATGCGGAGAAAGCCCGTTTTCCCGTATCCTGTTCCACGGCGCGTCCAGTCCGCCTTCGTCTCCCCCCCATTCGTTGAGTCCACCTGCGTATGCGCACGATGTCCTCCCGGCGCATTCCATCGCAGCTTCTTCGGCGAGCTCCTGCGCTCGGGTTGAATCGCGGATCTCCATCGCGTAATCATGGAGGGCTTTGTACGCGCACACCCGAGTGTCGTAGGCTTCCCCCCACTTCGAAACGAGCTCCAGCAAATCGACCGCCCTATCCCTGGCCTCTTGCACCAGGTACAGTGCTTCGGCAATTCGGAAGAGGCAGATCGGCGCCCCGGGATTGGTAGGGTATCTCCCGGCTAAAACCGCAGCCGCCTTGAAAAGTTGAAGCCATTCCTCCTGTTCAGGTTCAATCTCGAAGGATTTCCAGGCTTCCAGCGCTTTCGAAACGTACATTGCCAGGGCTTCGCCTGTTCGCGGATACACGGGGTGTTCTTCCGCAAGCCTCGACGCAGTCCTGCCGCAAAGGGCAATATCGCCGGCTGTCGCCTTGCTCCAATGGAATCCCGAACCTGATTCGATGATTTCAAAAAGCGCCTCTGCAGCATCGGGATTCCCTCTGTTCTGATTCGCAAAAAGCTGGAAAAGCCTGATTGCCTCCTTGAAATCCCTTTGCATTCCCCTGAGACGGATTGTCTCGAAACGCGCTGAGACTTCGGGCGACTTGAGAGGCCAGGCCTTTGCCTCCTGGACGGGCTTTTCCGACCGTATCATCTCAACAATGTCCGGAACCTGCATGGGGAGGTTTCTTGGAGGTCGCAGAGGTTTTCGCCCGTACGCTCTCTCCGGCTTTTTTTCTCTTACATTCCCGGATTTGACCTTCGAACGACCAATCTTGCCGCTCGGCTTTTCGGTGTTCCGGTTTTCCTCCTCCCTGCTGCGATCTAGAAGGCGGTTGAAGACGAAGAATGCTGAAAGTAGAAAAAGAAGCATGAGAACCCATCTTAGTGCGCGTTCTTTCACCTCCCCCTCCCCAGCGTTCTGTCGGATTCGGCCCTCCACCTGTATTCGATTGAAGCATTCCACGCCTGGATTGCATTCCTGGAATCGGTCAGTTCGAATGACGGCTTCCCGTCCTCGGGAAAGGAAGGTCTTCTCGTGTATCCCCCCATCGGCCACGAGAAATCCCTGCCCGCTCCGCCTGCCACGAACATCACGTTCGCGAATTCCCCGACGTCTTCCGTCCCGTGAATCCATACTTCCCGGAACACGGCCCTAAGCGTCTTTTCCAGGCAGCACGCGAACTGGGCGCCATCTCCCTTAAGGAAGCCCTGGAAGTTCACCAGGAAGAATCCGTCCTTTTTCAGCCTGTCCCGGACGAGTTCGAAGAATTCGCGCGTCAGCAGGTGGGAAGGGTGGCTGCCTCCTCCGTAGGCATCGAGGACGATCGCATCGTACGCATCCTTGCATGCGGATAGACTGGCCCTTCCGTCTCCGATGATTACCGGATGGAGAGACGAATCGAGGCCGAAGTAATCACGGGCGATCTCCAGGATGACGGGATCGACTTCCACCGTGGTCACTGTCCCGGGCTCGAGCGTTCGCGGCAGAAGACCCGCTCCAAGGCCAATCAGGAGCACCTCCGCACCCGGAAAGGAGAGATTCGACCTCAATGTCTCTCCAATCTCCTGGACGTAGGTGAATACGGAGGTTCGACTCCCCTTCCACATCCCCCCCTGAATGGCCCCGGACACGACGAAGTACATGGCGTCGCCTCTGTCCACCACTTCGACCGGGCCGAACTGCGACGACCTCCTGCACGCGACGTACGAATCCCTTGGGCTTGCCGGAACCAGCGTGACAAGGCTGGCTGCGATAATCGCGGCGGCAGCCGCAGCCTTGGACCCGAACGAGATGATCAGGATTGCCGCTGCCGCAAGCAGCAGCGCGGCCGAGCATCCTGCGAAAATGAGATCTATCGGCAGGTTCGGGACGAGCAGGAATCCCGCAACTACAGCTCCGGCTAGAGAACCGACCGCGCATCCGGCAGAGAGAAGCCCTGATCGCCAGCCGACATCCTTGATGTCCAGAGTCCAGATTCTCAGGGCTGCAGGATAGGCTGCGCCGAGCGCGGAGAAAGGCAGCATGAATAGGGAAATGCTCGCGACTGCCGCTCCTAACCTCGGACCTTTTGTCGAAAAGGTCTGGACAAGCATGTACCAGAGAGCGGCGTCGAAGGCGAATCCCAGGCCGGCAATCGCCAGGATTGCGGGGAGCACATGCGTCGCGAGACCTTCTTGCCGCCTCGAGGCGAAAAAACCACCCATCGCGTACCCGAGCGCCAGGCTGCCCATGGCGACGGAAATCATGGCCGCCCAGGTGTAGATGCCCGTGCCGAAACCCGGTGCGAGCGCGTGGGCCCCAGTGATCTCAAGAATCATCGCCGCTGCACCGGACAAGCTTGCAGACAGCATCACCGCAATGCACGTGCGCTTGCTCATTCCCCTCCCCAATCCTCAATATTCCAGACATTTGAACGGATGCTGTTCGAAAGAGTTGCATGAGAGGAGGAGAGAGGAGGAAGTACATGCATGCGCCAAGCGAGGGAAGAAGCAGTGGTCTTCCAGTTCTTCAGGAACCGCGTCCCGTGGTTGAATCCTAAACGCCCCTATTTCGCCGGGTTCTCGACGCGGCCGAGGAAGAGCATCGCGCCGGTCTTGAGATCCATGATGGCGAACATGAAGGGCCTGTCCGCGACGAACTTCCTCGCCTTCCCGTGCCCGCCGTTGCCGCGCTTCATGCTGACAATCGTGGCCGCCGCTGCTTCGGTCCCGGCCTCGTTCACCTCCACGAAGCTCTGATGAATCACGAGTCCAATCCAGATGTCCTTCTTCCCGGTGATTCCGCTGAAGTCCGCGCTCTCGCCGGAAAAGGCGTCCTTCACGCCCATTTCCGCGAGCGTTCCGTTCAGGAGGTACCTTTGACCGATTCTGAACTTCGGGATCGACGCTTCGACGCTCTGCTGCTTGGCGGATTGGACGCATTCACCGATCGCCTTGGCGTCCAGGGCCTTTTCGAGCTCCGCGAGCCCGCCCCTGGCCTTGGGAAGGAACACAGCCATGACCAGCTCCCCGCCCAGGTAGGGAACGAGAATCATCTCGAACACCGGCGTCTCGGCATGCGGGTACTCCCCGGTCCTGTTCATGAACTGCGCCTTGACGGTCTCCTTGTCCGAGACGAAGAAGTCGCCCTCGCGCGTGGCCTGCTCCCGGAACGGCTGCGCCCACGCGGCCTTGAAGTAGATTGCGTTGGCGAGCACCAGCGTGGTCAGCGGGGTTACGTCGGGCGGCTTAAGGATGTCGCGGATGCGCCCGGCCGTCTTCTCCTCGACCCATGCGTTGATTCTCAGGCGCTCGTCGTCGGCGTGCCCCTTGAAATCCGCCTCGTTGAAGCCGGCCTCGTAGCTCCTGGAAAGCAAATCCTTGAACTCCTGCAGGAACGGGAACCCGGACTGGCCCCACAACGCGTTCGCGATGACCATCTCGAAGGGCTTCCTGCCCTCGTCCGGATCATCGGGCCACCTCGCCTTGAGGGCCCGTCCGTTGACGTCCCGGGCCAGCGCGCCGAATGCAGGGTGCAGCTTCGCCTTCGGGAGCTTCTAGTTCAGGACTTCCGACATCTCCTTTTCCGTGTTCCCGGCCGCCCCGGCCATTGTCATGGCCAGCGCCGCGGAGATGCTGAACGGCGAGATGAAGATGTTCCCCCGCTCCCCCCTGAGACGCCCGTAGAGATTCAGCGCGAACGCCGTGTTGCCGTCGGCGACCGTCCTGAGGTCCTCGTCCTCGGCTGCCGTCGCCTGCCCGGTCAACCCGCACAGGACCGCAGCCAGAACCAGGAGGAAAACCGGGAATGAAGTCTTCATGCATGCCCTCCCTGAAACTCGTGCCCTGACGAGCTGGAATCCGGATGCATTCTATTCCGAGGACGATGCGAATCAAAGCCCCCTTCTTATCCTGTCCTGGACAGATCGCCGCGTCCCGCCCATATCAATTGACATCTCCCCCGCGCGCGTCACAATAGAGCGTTTTGCATTAAGGGCCCGCAGGCGCGAGGCTTGGCGGGAGTCGATTGGGTTTTCCATTCGCAAGGAGGATTGAACATGAGGGGAATCGGTTCTTTCGCATGTGCCATGGCCTTGTTCGCCGCATTCCTCGCCTGCGCAGGCTGCGGAAGCGACGAGACGGTCAACAACTACTACCAGACGCCTCAGCTCGTGCAGATTCGCACGTCCTACCTGCCCGAGGCAGTGGTCAGCCAGGCATACTCCGTCACGCTGGCGGCCGCGGGCGGCGGCGGAACGTACGCGTGGAGCATCGAGACGGGCGGCATCAACGACTCGTGGCTCTCGATAGGCGCGACATCAGGCGTCCTCAGCGGCACGCCGACCACCGCGGGAAGCTTCGTGGTCATCGTCCGCTGCGCGGACGCGGACAACGCATCCAACTTCGACATCGTGCGGTACGAGCAGTTCTCCTTCTCGGTGCTGATAAGGACCTCCTACGTGCCCGACGCGGTCCTCGGGGCGGCCTATTCCGTGGCGCTCGAGGCCACCGGCGGGTCCGGGTCCTACGAGTGGAGCATCGAGACGGGCGGCGGGAACGACTCGTGGCTCGCAATCGGCCTGACAACCGGAGTGCTCTCCGGCACGCCGCACACCCTTATGGACGTGGCGGTGAACGTCCGGGTCGAGGACACGGCAAACGCCGACTTCGACACCGCGCGCATCGAGTTCAGCGTGGTCCACGCCGACTTCCCGGGATCGGAGGTCGATGAGAACAACCACGACGGCGACTGCTTCAAGAACGGCGCCATGCCTTCCCCTGCGCCCATGGCCCCCGGCGTGATGACCTGGGCCAACCACTACGACGGGACCGGAATCTGCTTCGCGAAGTGCAAAGAGCCCCTGCCGTACCAGAACAGCGCCGTCGACATCGGCTTCACGACGGAGACCGGATGGAAGGACGGCGAACCCGTGGTCAACGACAGCAACGGATCCTACGGGATTGTGAGGAGCGGCGGAGGGACCAGCACAATCGAGGTGGAAATCGAATCCGGGTCCTTCAACGTCGGCGACGACGTAGCGGGCCGCTTTTCAGGGGCCTCCGACACCGTCGTTTCCGTCTCGGCAAGCTCGAACCAGTACCAGGCCTGCAGGTACACGATGTGGGCCTCAAGGTTCAGCGGGACCGCGTTCACGCCCTGGGTCGAAATCAGGGGGGCGTACGACACGTCCTACCTGTGCACGTTCACGATGATCTATTCAACCAGGGTCGTCTTCCTGAACACGCAGGGCAACTCGGCGGCGCAGGGCGGGAACCGGGCCGGCGACGCGGTAATCCTGTTCTCCGCGTGGGAAATCGACACCGTGGCCGACGTGAGGCTCTTCAGCACGTACTTCGACGTCACCAACGTCGCAGTGCCTGCTCTCGCCTCCAATCCCGCAATCAAGTACGGATTCAACACGGAAGCCACGGCCGTGAACTCGAATACGAACACCTCCGACGTGGAAGCGGTCGCGGTCATGACCGACGGGATGTACCAGATGACCCCGTCGTTCGACTCGTCGCTCTCCTTCTTCATGAACGGGAGCCAGGTGACTTACGTCGGCGCGGTGTGGACCGAGAGGCCGCGCACCGGCCTCGGGTTGAAAGGCTACCTCTGCTTCGCTGACTTCGACCTGTCCGACAGCAATACCACGAACAAGTTCGAATCGCCGAACCAGCTCACCACGGCAACCACATTCGTTGAAGGATTCGTCGACGACAGGCTCGTGATTGCAGGCAACGTAATCTTCTACAGGGTCATGATCGAAAACGCAGGATTCAACCACAGGGTTCTCGAAGCCGCGGACTGGAACTCCACATCGGGAACGCTGCAGCACGCCACGAGGCTCACGCGCACGGACACCGACGACGAAGTGCGCGGCGAAATCGACAGCCTCGCCGCCTTCGGGTCCATCCAAGGCCTGACGCGCGCCTACGCAATAGGCACCGAGTCCGGATACGACGAAGGCGGCTTCAACCCCGACTCGGACCTCATGCTCTACATCTTCGATCCGTCCACGGGCACCGCACAGGTCGCGGAGATTGACGGGGACGACAGCAACGGAACCGCAATGCACGTGAGCTCGTTCAGGGCGGACCACAACAGGACCTGCGAGGTCATTTTCGTGGGCTGGACGCAGGCTTACAGCGACACCAACGCCTCCGAAAGCTTCTTCACGCAGGCAGTCCAGACTACGGGGACGGGCAGGACTCTCGCCAACTCGATTCTCGCCGTCCCGCTCCGGATGAACAGCGACT
>JBFZBV010000356.1:0-8689 GCA_041308285.1 Planctomycetota bacterium
GACGCTCTTCCGATCTTATGACAATCACGTCGACCGAGTTGCTGCGCACGAGAAGCTCGGTGATTTCAAGGGCCTGCTCGCCGCTGTCCGGCTGGGACACGAGAAGGTCGTCCAGATTCACGCCGAGGTCCTTGGCGTACCCTGGGTCGAGGGCGTGCTCGGCGTCTATGAACGCGGCCACTCCGCCGTTCTTCTGCGCGTTTGCTATGATGTGAAGGGCCAGGGTGGTCTTGCCCGAGGATTCGGGCCCGAAAATCTCGACCACCCTTCCCCTGGGCACTCCGCCGATTCCCAGCGCGATGTCCAGGGAGAGCGCTCCGGTCGATATTACCGGCACTTCCTCGGCCTGGTCGCTTCCAAGCCTCCTGATTGAGCCTTTGCCGTACTTCTTGTCGATTTGCTCGACCGTGTACTTGATTGCCTTGAATTTCGCATTGGCCTCGGGGTCCTTCCTGTCCGCTTCGTCATTCTTCATGGTTCACCTCCAAATCGAAATGGCGGGTCGTTATGATATCAACCTTCAATCTTCCTGAACACACCGACCGCAATGCCGCGGATTTCGCAGTCGTTCACGTAAATCGGCTTGAGCTTCTCGTTCGCGGGCTGCAGCCTTATCCTGTGCCCCTCGTGGAAGAACCTCTTGAGCGTGGCTTCGCACCCGTCGATTACCGCGACGACGGTCTGGCCGTTCCTGGCCATCTTGGCTTCCCTCACGATTACGTAGTCCCCGTCGTTGATGCCGTCTTCAATCATCGATTCCCCCTTGACTTTCAGGACGAAATGCCTGCCGTCGAGAGGGACCATGTCGGCGAGAGCGAAAGTCTCCGCCTGCTCGAGGGTCTCGATTGGCGCCCCAGCCGCTATGTAGCCCAGCATCGGGAGTGAAAGCGCGTCCGGTGCGAGCTTCGGGTCGGTCACTTCTATCGACCTCGCCGCGTGCTTGGTCCTGGATATCGCGCCTTTCTTCTCGAGGGCGGTCAGATGCTCGTAGATTGTCACGGTGGAAACGCCGAAGTGGTTGGCCAGCTCCTCCAGGAGAGGAGACAAGCCGTTCTGCTTCTGGTAATCGAGTACGAATTTGACGATGTCGAGCTGCTTTTTCGTATAGTGCATCAGATTCGCCTCATATAAAGTATTGGACTTAAAATATACCTTATTTATATGCTAAGAAACACCGAAAGTCAAGGGGTAAAACCTAAATAATTCAAAAATACTTTGCACTGCCTGCGGAAATGCAGCCAACCGTTCGGAATCAATCCGAAAGCCTGCTCCGAACTGCTTTGCAAACGGCAGCCCTGCACATCCGCCTTTCGAATGCAGACTCCGGCTTGACAGCGCGAATGTAATTGGTAATTTGATTGCATTAGTCGGCCGCGCAGAAACAGGATCCCGCTGATTCGTCTGGGAGCGGCCGGGTCGGGCACAGGTGCTGAATGCAAGGCAAGGCTGGAACCGCATTGCTGTTGCAAGCTGTGGCGATGCTGGCGATTTCCTGCCAGAGCACGCCACCGCCAGAGCTGACTAAGCTGCAGTCCACGCTGGAAGGTCTTCAGGAGCAAGCTGTTACGCATTTCGATTCGGGCGAGTACGACCAGGCCCTGGCCGCGCTCGAGAAAATCGAGGTGCTTGCCAAAGGAACCGACGACCTGCTCCACCTGGCGAACGCCTACAACAACATGGGTGCCGTGCATTTCGAAATCAAATCGTACGACAAGGCCCTCCTGTATCTGAACATGGCGCTCGAGCTGAACAGGAAACCTGCCGCAGACTTCCGCAGATCGCAGGCCGCGGTTGCCGAGAACCTGCTGAATCTCGGCGCCATCTACGTGGAGATGGGGAACCAGACCAAGGCGGAAACGCATCTGGATCAGGCCGGCGAACTGCTGAAGCAGCTGGGCGACGAATCCGGGCTCGTTCTAGTGGACAGGAACAGGGCGAAAATCCTTGAATCCGTGTCCGAATTCGGCAGGGCGATTGAGCTCTACAGCCGGGCGCTCGAGCGCGGCAGGGAAATCGGGGATTCGAGGCTTGTCGCGGGGATTCTGGCCGACATGGGGGGCATCAGGGAGAAGATGGGCGACTATGCCAAGGCCGTCGACCTCTTGGCGAACGCGCTTGAAATCGACAAGGAAAACGAGCAGTTCATCGGAGTGGCGAAAGACCTCCATGCGCTGGGCCGCGTCCACGAGAAGATGGGCTCGCTCGATAAAAGCATGGAATACCACGTCAGAGCCTTGAACGTCTACAGAATCCGAATCAACTACAAGCCCTGGGTGACCGCCCAGATAAAAACGATTCTCTCCCTCGCTGCCAAACTCAAGGACAAGCAGGCTGGGGACTATTACTCCAGGATGCTCCTGGAGCTGGAAGGCCCTCCGAAACCGCCCGGCGGGGAAGCCCCTCGGGAGGAATCCGAGGGTCCGCCCGCAGGCAGGTAGCGGGGCGGCCCGGGCATCAGAGTCCGGCGGAACCGCACAGGCCTCTCCGCGCGTCCGGCGCTCGAATGCGCCCTCCGCGGGAAGCGCCGTCAAAGGAGCCCGAGATCCGCGAGGATGCGGCGAAGCGGGCCGCGCTTGTCCTCGGACAGAGGTGTGAGCGGAGGCCTGAGCCCGCCCGGAATCATGCCCATCATCGCCATGGCGGCCTTGACCGGTATGGGATTCGACTCGACGAAAAGGCCGTTCATCAGAGGGTAGAGCCGCTTGTGAATCGCAAGCCCCTCGAGGTGCTTCCCGTCGTGGAAGAGCCTAATCATCTCGCCGAGCCTGTCCGGGACGATGTTCGCCGCCACCGATATCACCCCGGTCGCGCCCAGGGCCAGCATAGGGTACGTGAGCGAGTCGTCCCCCGAGAGGACCTCGATGTCCGACGTGGTGACAATCCTGTTCACCTGCTCGAGCGAACCGCCGGCTTCCTTCAGGGCCACGATGTTCGGGATTTGCGCCAGGCGGGCCACGGTCGCGGGCTCGAGGTTGACCCCGGTCCTGCCGGGGACGTTGTAGAGGATTATCGGGATTTCGACGCTCTCGGCCACGGCCTTGAAATGGCGGTACATGCCCTCCTGCGTCGGCTTGTTGTAGTACGGGGTAATCAGCAGGGCGGCCGAGACCTTGAGCTTCGCCGCGGCCGTCGTGAGCGCGATGGCCTCCCTGGTGCTGTTCGAGCCCGTCCCTGCAATCACCGGGATTCTGTCGGCGGAGCGCCTAACCACGGCTTCGATGACCTTGATGTGCTCCTCGTGCGAAAGCGTGGCCGATTCCCCGGTGCTTCCGCAGGGGAGCACGGCGTCCGTCTTCTTGGCGGCGTGGAAATCCACGAGCCTTTCGAGGGCCGCGAAATCAATCGCCCCGTCCTCCTTCATCGGGGTTACCAGCGCTGTGATGACTCCGCGGAACATGTGAAGCTCCTGAAAGCCTTGCCCCTACTTCCCGCCTGCAGATGCGGCGTCTATCAGCCGCTTCATCTCCCTCACGGCCTCGACCATGCCCACCATAATCGCCCTGCCTATGATGGAGTGCCCTATGGCGAGCTCGGATATCTGCGGAATCCGCGCGATGTCGCGGACGTTGCCGTAGTCCAGGCCGTGGCCGGCATGCACGCGGAGACCCATGCCGGAGGCCCTGGCGGCCGCCGATTCTATGAGCCCCAGCTCCGCCCCCCTCTCCTCGGCCGTGCGGGCGTCGCAGTATTTCCCCGTGTGGAGCTCCACGGCCCAGGCCCCTGCCGCGGCGGAAGCCTCGATTTGCTTCGCGTCGGGGTCGATGAACAGGCTCGCAGGTATGCCGGCCGCCTGGAACCTGCGGACGGCGTCCTTCACCTTCTGGGCCTCGCGCGCCACGTCCAGCCCGCCTTCGGTCGTGACTTCCTGGCGCTTCTCGGGCACTATCGTCACGAACGCCGGAACAGTCTCAAGCGCGATTCGGATTATGCCTTCGTCGAGCCCCATCTCCATGTTGAGCGGCACCTTCACCGTCTGGCGGAGGATGCGCATGTCCCTGTCCGACACGTGCCTGCGATCCTCCCTCAGATGGGCCGTGATGCCGTCCGCGCCCCCCAGCTCCGCCAGGGCGGCGGCCCAAACAGGGTCCGGGCTCTCAATCCTTCTGGCCTGCCTAACGGTCGCCACGTGGTCGACGTTCACCGTCAGCTTCGTCATTTGCATGCACCTCAAGAGAAGAGCCCCCAACTATACCAATCCGCCGGGGCCAATCAAGGACGGGCACTGCCGCGCAGCGATGAAGAGTCGCGCATGAGCAGCCGCTAAAGAATGCCGCCGGACGGGCCGATAGAGTCAGGGGGGCTTCATCGCTCCACGATTGTCCGTTTTTTCGGAGCCTTGAGCATGGGACTGAAGAAGGGAGCGGAGGCAGGGGGGGGGCTTCTGCGGAACGCGGTCCGGGCCGTTGCGGCGCCGTTCGCCGGGGCCATGGCCGCGCTGGGGGCGCTTTCCTCCGCCGCGGACCGCTGCGGCATGCAGGCGGTCCTGAGCGCGAAACCCCTGCTCAGGCTCTACGCGTTCTTCGCCATCGGAGGAGCCGCGGCGATTGGCGCGCAGCTCGTCGAAGCGAAGCTGTCGCGCACGCCCGATTACGAGGTCGACGTCCGCAGCCTCGAAATCCAGGAGCGGCCGCTGTGGCTCGACGCCGACTGGGTCGCGTCGATTCGAAATCCTTTCGGAGACAGGAAGAAGGTCAACATCTTCGAGGCGGACGTCGTGGCGAGGATTCACGGGTCCTTCTCCGAATGCCCCTGGATTGAGCAGGTCTGCTACGTGAGGAAGGAGTTCCCGAACAGGCTTTCGGTCAAGATAAAGGTCCGGGCTCCCGCGGTGGCCATCTGGGAGAAGGATTCCTACGTCCTCGTGGACCGCGACGGCGTGGTGCTCCCGCGCAGGTTCAAGTCCGTCCCGGATTTCGGTTTCTCCGTGTTCGTGGCCGACGCGCCGGGAACCCGGGCGCCCGCGCCGGGCTGCATCTGGGACGATTCCTGCGTGAAGGCGGCGGTGGCCATGGCGGACCTGATTAGGGGCAGCTCCGATCCGGTGCTCGGCCGCGTGGCGCGCATCGACGCATCTGCGGCTTCGAGCCTGAAGCCGGGAAGGACGGAAATCGTGCTCTACGCCAGGGAAGGCGGCGGCAGGATTGAGTGGGGCGCCTCGCCGGCGAAAAAGAGCCCGCTCGAAATCCCGGTGGAGAAGAAGATCGAGAACGTCAGGAAGCTCTTCGCTGCATACCCGGACATGAGGGAGGTCGACTACGCCCTCGTGCAGTTCAAGGACGTCTACGTGCTGCCCAGGAACAGGTAGGCATCGGCAGGCCCGGCGCTCCGCCTGCCGGATTTTCAAAAGGCCTCGAGCCTGTTCATCGAGTGCGGGCTCTACCCCCGGTTCACATGCGGCCCCCGCCCAGGGCGGCTTCCAGGCCTTTTCTGACCCCGTCGACCAGGAACTCGAGTTCGGAGTTCGAAATGCAGAAGGGCGGCATGATTACGACCACGTCGCCCAGCGGGCGCACGATTACGCCGTGCTTCCGGGCCTCCATTGCGGCCCGGAATCCTGCGCGCATCTCCCGCGGGAACGGCCTCCGGTCGGCGCGGTCCTCCACGAGCTCGATTCCTGCCATGAGACCAATCTGCCTGACTTCGCCTACGAAGGGGAGCGCCCTGATCCCCTCCAGGAGCCTGGCCAGCCTGGCCGCGCGCCACACGACCGTCTCCACGGTCTTCTCCTTCTCGAAGATGTCGAGGCTCGCAAGCCCCGCTGCGCATGCCAGGGGATTGCCGGTGTAAGTGTGGCCGTGGAAGAAGGTCCCCTCTGCGGGGTCGGAGTCGAGGAAACCCTCGTAGATTTCCTCGGAAGCCAGCGTGGCGGCCAGCGGCATGTAGCCCGCTGAAATCCCCTTCGCCACGGCCATGAAATCGGGCTCCACGGACTCGTGCTCGCAGGCGAACATCCTGCCGGTCCTGCCGAACCCCGTGGCCACCTCGTCGGCTATCAGAAGGACTCCGTGCTTCCTGGCGAGCTGCTCCAGGTGCTTGAGGTAGCCTGCCGGCTGTATCACGATGCCCGCGGCCCCCTGCACAATCGGCTCGATGATGGCCGCGGCGCACTTGTCCCCCCATTTCGCGAAGGCCTGGTCGAGCTCTGAGAAGCACTCGCGCGAGCATTCGCCGTCCTTCCGGCCGAATGGGCAGCGGAAGCAGTAGGGGGCTTTCACCTCCACGGTGCGGAACGTCAGCGGGGAGAAGATGTTGTGAAACAGCGCTATCCCTCCGACGCTGACCGCCCCGATGGTGTCGCCGTGGTAGGCGTTGGTGAACCTGAAGAAGAGCTCGCGCACCGGGCCGCCTGCCCGGGCTTTCCTCCGGAAGAACTGGAACGCCATCTTGAGAGCGACTTCGGCCGCGGTCGAGCCGCTGTCGGAATAGAAGACCCTCCGCATCCTCCCGGGCGCGATTCGCGAGAGCCTCTCGGCAAGCAGGGCCGAGGGCGCGTTCCCGAGCCCGAGAAGCGTCGAGTGCGCAATCTTGCCGAGCTGGTCTTCCACGGCCCGGTCGATTTCGGGCCTCCTGTGGCCGTGGACGTTCACCCACAGGGACGCCACGCCGTCGAGGTACCGGTTCCCGCGCACGTCGATGAGCCAGCACCCCTCGCCTCTTTCGATTACTATCTGCGGCGTGCCTTCGTACTCGAGCATCGGGGTGAAGGGATGCCAGACGTGCCTGCGATCAATCCCCTCTATTCTCTTTGCCTCTTCGGCGTCCATGCGGGCCGGGCCTGGCCGGGGGGGCGCTGCGCCGGCCCGGCCGGAGTCCTCAATACCTCACGCGCGCGAAGAGCCTTTCGGATCCGCCCGCGTTGATGATTTTCGAGTAGAAGACCGCTGATCCGGCGAGGCAGTCGAGGCCGCCCGAGGCGCTGCCCGGGAATACCGACCAACCGTAACCGGCTGTGTTCACGAGACTTGGCTCGAGGTTGTCCACCAGCTGCGGCCCCTGGGAGGTGGCTGATGCGGGGTACCACGCCCCCTCGAACTGGTTGTACCAGATGTGCCCGCCCTGGAGGAAATACACCCCCACCGTGGTCGAGGCGCACATGATGGCTGCGCTCGCGACGCCTGCGTCCTGCCCGGTGTCGATGTCCGCGGGCGGGGCCGAACCGTCGGCGGGCGGGGTGAAGAGGACAGCGTCCGATCCTGTGCCGGTCTTGTCGAAGACCCTGTGCCTGAGCGCCATGGATCCCTGGGAGTCGAGGTAGCGGTACTCGGTGAGGAACACGTGCTGCGCCGCGCCCCCCCATCCGGGCCTCATGACGATGTCGGCGTCGGAAGGGGTCGTGACCACGGCGATCGCCACCGTCTCGCGCGGCGAATACGTTCCGGCGGCGCCCGTCAGGGAGCCGATTTCGAGCGGGGTCCCGCCCGGCCTGAGCATCACGGCCCTGCAGGATTCCTGCGGCGCCGTGCCTGCGTCCTTGATGAGGTAGAGGACCGCGTCACCGGCCGCGGCCCCGGCGCCCGAGCCGTCGGCCACGACCACGTCCGAGGGATCGAGGGTGGCTTCGGCCAGCGCGGCGGAGGACGCGGACGCAGGAATGGACAGCGTCGGCGCCGCGGCGGGCACGAAGGTGACCTTCTTGACCTTGAGCGTGTCCTGCAGCGCCGTGACTTCGTGCTTGTACGCGATGCTCACGACGTTCTCGTCGCTCTGTATGCCCTTGTAGCGGATTTCCTGCTGAAGGACGAAGAACTCCACCGGCACTGCCGGGTTGGACGAGTCGAGCATGTAGGGGCCGGTGTCCGAGGCCGTGAGGGCGGGCGCCGTGCCGGACCGCGTGGTCTGAATCGCGTTCATGAAAACGGTCGGAAGCCCGAGCGCCGGGGGCGGCGTCGCCCCCTGGAACCAGACGGCCCCTATCCAGGACCCCGTGCGGTTGATGAAGGAGGTCCAGCCGAAAAGGGTCTCCACGTCGTAGGGCGGGCCGTTGCCGTGCCCGTTGTCGAACTCCACAAGGTCGTTGGTCTCGTTGAACGGGGCCGCGAGGCTGCCGCACGCGAACTGGAATGCGTAGAGGCTCCTCTCCATGAAGTTGACCGCCCCGGTCACCTCGAAAATGCCCACAACGTTGACCAGCCCCTCGTCCGGGCCGTACAGGTTCTCCCTGCCGGGAAGATAATGGACAGTGGGCGCCGGGTTCGCCTGCGGGCCGACCCTGTAGGCGTTCGCGATGAAGTCGGGCGTCGCGGCGGACGCGTTGAATGCGGAAGCCATCAGGAAGTAGTTCCCCCCGAGGTTGGGGATCTTGAGGAAGAAAACGCAGTTGTGGCAGACGTTAATCTGCTGCGTGAAGACCGAGTCGTCGAAAAGGGCGCCCGTGTCGAGGCCGACTTCCTGGGCGGAAGACTCGAACTCGTTCTCGGCGTTGGTCGCGTCCCCGGTGTCGAACCTCTTGCGGTACAGCCTCGGGTAGGCGAGGCTCGAATTTGCCTGGATCCAGACGAAGGACAGGAAGGAGGTCGAGTCGCCCTGGACGAAGCCGGAGGAGTCCGGGGAGCCGGGTGAGTTGAACTCGGCCGCGCCGCGGAGGCCGTCCGAGACGAACCCGGCGCAGGAGACGTCCGACCCGACGAACGTGTCGTCGGTCACGTCTATCGCGGGCGCAATCGTGTCGAACCCGTACCTGACCTCGGGG
>JBFZBV010000357.1:0-3751 GCA_041308285.1 Planctomycetota bacterium
ATGGAGCGGTTCATCAACCCGCCCGAGTTCATCGAGGCGCAGAAGAAGCAGATTAAGGAGCAGGCGCAGAAGGAGTCGAGATTCCCCGCTGAACCGCAGCGGGACGTGCTCCTGTTCCTCATGGAGCACGCGCCCCTCAACAGGTGGAAGAGGGACGTGCTCTCAATCATAAGGGAGGAGTCCTACTACTTCCTGCCCCAGAGGCAGACGAAAATAATGAACGAGGGATGGGCTTCGTACTGGCACTCGAGGATACTCACCGAGAAATGCCTGAAGGATTCCGAGGTAATCGACTTCGCCGACCACCACAGCAAGACGCTGCAGACCTCCCCCGGCCAGCTCAACCCCTACAAGCTCGGCATCGAGCTCTTCCGCAACATCAAGGAGCGCTGGGACAAGGGGAGATTCGGCAGGGAATACGAGGAGTGCGACGACGCCCACCTCCATCGCACCTGGGACAGGAACCTCGGCCTCGGGACCGCGAAGATATTCGAGGTCAGGAAATTCTACAACGACCTGAGCTTCATCGACGAGTTCCTGACCGAGGAGTTCGTGGAGGAGCAGAAGCTCTTCTCCTACTCATTCAACAAGCAGTCGGGACGTTACGAGATTGCGAGCAGGGACTTCGACGCGGTCAAGAGGCAGCTCCTTTTTGCCTTGACAAATTTCGGAAACCCAATTATTGATGTCTACGACGGCAACTTCCAGAACCACGGGGAACTGCTGCTCGTGCACAGGCACGAGGGCGTGGATCTGAGGCTGGACCTTGCCACCGAGACTCTCAGGAACATCTGCAGGGTTTGGGCCAGGCCGGTCCACCTGTACACGACCGTCGAGGGGGAGCGGAAGCTCCTGTCCCACGACGGAAATGAGTTCAAGATGTCGAATTTCGAGGCCCTGACATGAGAAGACTGGCAGCGGCTCTGCTCCTTGCGCCCATCGTCGCGGCCCTGGCGCCGGGTTGCCCCTCCACCATCAAGGAGGAGACCTATCCCCTGGTCGACTCCACGCAGCCCGCGTACGAGTCCGACAGGAGCATGCCCTACGAGGAATACCTCATCCTGATGGACGGCGGCCAGAGGCAGGTCTTCTTCGACCTGAACTCCGAGGACAAGCGCAAGCGCTTCCTGAACGAGCAGGGGCTGGTCGTCAAGAAGATGCTCAACGACAACCTCCGAAGGGACATGACCAGGGACGAGGTGGAGAGCGTGCTCGGCGCCCCCGAGAAGGAGCAGATGGAGGATTTCGCGCATTTCTCGGCATCCCAGTACGACAGGCTCGTCGACGAGTGGTGGATCTACCAGGAGACCGGGTCCGGGAACCTCGTGTTCCTCCCCTTCAAGGAAGGCTGGCTCGTGGACTGGCTCCTCGAGAAGAAGACCCGCGATTTGGTCTTCATGAAGGCCGCCTCGGAGAAGGAGTACCGCGACAAGCAGGGGCTGCTCATCCACCTTCAGGAGGAGATACCATCCCTCCTGAGGCTCCCCAACGAGGAGCTCGACGCGTACAAGGAGAGGCTCCGGAAGATAGCTCCGGTGGTCTTCTCCGAGAGCCCGCCGTCCTTCCCCGACAAGGACTACGCCAGGGAGCTGGTTCCCGAGAGCATGTACACCAAGTTCACGAAGCGGGACGTGTACGTGACCTGGGGCAAGACGGCGAAGATTTTCGAAATAGACGCCGGCGGGCCGCCGGAGCTGCCGTTCGAGAAGATTTCGAGGTGGGTCTACAAGGTCTTCAACGGACGCGACTACACCTTCTACTGCGTCAACTTCCACAACGGGAAGCTCGTCGACTGGGACGTGGGCTCGAACGAGTACTTCTGACGGCGCGGCAGGCGGCTCCTGCGCCTGCCACGGGCCCCGGCCCGCGCAATCCTCCATCCCGCGCCGTGTCCCGGCCTTCTATCCCGGTGCCGGCACGGTCTTCTCGGACATGCTGATGCCCTCGCCAGCGAGCGTCTCCAGAATCGGCTTGTAGATTTCCGGCAGCACGGGGATGCTCACTCCCCTTACGTCCAGGCGGCCGTCCAGTATCAGCTTCGCCGCGATGGCCGCGGGGATGCTGACCGTCCTCGCCACAGACGTGTCCCCGTCAGGCACGCCGAAGTCGACGAGCGTGGAGAGGATTTTCTCGGCCTTCCCGCCGCCGTATTCGGCCCTGAACTCGTGCTGCATGACGACCATGTCGGTGTCCGGGGGCACGAGTTCCAGTTTCCTGAACATGAGCGACGCGAGCACGTCCAGGGGCGATTTCGCCCCGGAAGGCAGGGGCGCGTCGTCGAAAAGGCCCAGCCACTCGATCCTCCTGACCGCGGCGGAGTGTGCGGGATGCCTGATTTTCCGGGCCACCGCCTCGTCGAGGCCGGACCTGCCCTTAATCCTGAGAAGAGCTTTCATGAAGCCCTTGTAGGTCTTCGCCCTGGCGGGCATCTTCTTCTCCGAGCCGTCCAGGAGCCCCATGCACGCGGCCGCGAAGAGCGTCTCGCACCAGCCCATGTTGCGCAGCGTGCCCCTGTACATGGTCCTCGTGTCCCGTATGTCGTAGATTTCCCTGTAGGGGATCGAGTCGCGGTTGGGGTAGTCCTCGAACCATCCCGCCCCTTCGACCTCGTAGAGGCGGTAGTTCGCGAAGAGCCTTTCGCCGGGTATCTTGACCGTCCTGCCGTTCCTGAGGTACCTGGCCGGGTTCTGCGAGGCGAGCAGCACCCCGAGCGGGCTCCAGGAGAACTTGTATCCGAAGGGGTTGGAAGCGCAGCGGGGGGAGGGGAGAGCCCCGCACATGGACTCGAACGAGGCGATTCTTCCGCCCCTGGCCTTGACTTCGTTTATGATCTTCATCGCCGACATGTGGTCGATGCCGGGATCGAGCCCCACCTCGTTGAGAATCGTGATGCCTGCGGCCCGGGCCGGTTCGTCCAGCGCCTTCATCTCGTCCTTGACGTACGACGTCGTGACCATGTGCTTCCTGTGCTTGATGCACGCCCTCGCCACGGCGGGGTGGTGGATCCACGGGACCAGGCTCACGGTGAGGTCGTGGTCCGCCACGAGCCTCTCGAGCCCGGCCGCGTCGTCGACGTCCAGCGGGACCGCCTTCGCCCTCGGGTGGCCGGCAATCATGCCTTCGGCCTTGGAAACGGTCCTCGTCGCGGCCGTCAGCTCGAAGTCCGAGCGGTCGAGGATGTAACGGACCATGGGTCTCGCGACGAGGCCGGCGCCCAGGAGCAGGACCTTCTTAGGCATTGGATCCTCCTTCGAGGTGTTTCTCGAGATACCGGTAATCGGGCGTCAGGGCGCCCTTGTGGACGACCACGGCTTTCTTGAGGGGTCCGGACAGGGCCAGGCGGTCGAACTCCGCCGTGAAATCGGCCGCGGCGAGCTCCGGAACGAAATCCCTGAGGGTCTTCGAGAAATCGGCCGAGGACTCCCTCGGGAGTTCGCACGGCAGGTTGTCCACGGCGAGCACGACCACTCCCGGCCCCTCCACCCCGTCCGCGGCTTCGCCAGTGGCGGGGTCGAACACGAAGAACGGATTCTCCGGGGTCGTCGTCCTGACCGTGGCCTCCACGGACCCCCGGACGTCGCAGGAGATGTCGCCGATGATCCTGAGCCGGGGTTCGGCGTTCCCCGCGAAGAGCGCCTCCAGGTCCCTGGCGGTGACGAACCTCGGGTACTTCGGCTCCCAGTAGATGCAGTTCATCACGCAGGTCAGGTCCGGGAGGTGCCCGGCGAACTTCGGCCTGTAGAGATCGGAA
>JBFZBV010000358.1:0-15750 GCA_041308285.1 Planctomycetota bacterium
CCCGGTGGAAACCAGGATGCTCTGGCCGGGCGCGAGGTTGTATTCGACCAGGTCCCCCGCAACGGCGAGGAACACCAGGCCGGTGCCTTTCAGGTGCTGCAGGAGGAGTCCGCCGCCCCCGAAGAACATGGCCCCGGCCCGCTTGGCCATGGTCACCGATATGTCAATCTCGCCCACAGCCGCGAGGAACCCCCCGCGGAGCGCCACCAGCTCCCCGGTCTCGGCGAGGTTCCAGACCACCACCTTGCCCGGGGATTTCGAGGCGAAGTTGACTCTTCCGGCCGACTTCGCCACGCAGTGGGTGAGCGTGAGCGATTCGCCGGAGAGCATGCGGGAGACGGTCTTGCCCACTCCGCCGGGAATCTTGAGCGTCCATTCGATTGTCTCGTCGTAGGAGACGAGCGAACCCCTGGAAGCCCAGCAGGTCTCCCCTGGCTCGAGTTCGAACGAAAGTGTCTGGTTGATTACGCCTTCAATCTGGTATTTCATGCCGGAATCATCTCGATAAGTTTCAGAATCCCCTTCACGGTCTTGGGCTCGCGCTTGAGATTCTGCACAATGACCTTTCCGGGGCCTTCCATCCGCGTCATGAATATGCCCTCGCCGCCGAACGCCATTTTGAAGCACCCGCCGACGCCTTTTATGCTGTAGTCGACCGACGAGGAGAAGGCCGCCAGGTTCCCCGTGGACACCAGCACTGCCTGCCCCTCGGCGAGGTCGTAGTCGATGAGGTCGCCATGCACTGCGATGAATACCCTGCCTTCCCCGGAAACGGTCTGCAGCAGCAGGCCCGCGCCGCCGAAGAGGGCCGCGAGGGGGTTGCTGGCGATTCCCACGTCTATCGAAATCCCGCCCATGGCTGCGAGGAAGTTGCCCTTGAGGGTGGTCACCGGCCCGTTGCTCAGGTCCCAGTCGTATATTATCGAGGGCATGTGGCTCGCAATCTGCAGTTTGGCTTCGGTCCTCGCGGCCACGTCGAGGAGGAACACGGACTCTCCGGAGAGGCGCCTCGAAATAATCTTGAACAGGCCGCCCGGTATGCGTGGCGACCAGTCGACACCCTCGGTGTAGCTCATGAGCGCGTTCCGCGACACCCACAGCCTTTCCCCGGCCGAGAGGTCGAAGGACGCCACCTGGTTCAGCACACCTGCTATCGCGTACTGCATGCCTTCACCCGGAACCTTGCCAGGCGCGGAGCGCGGAATGGCCCCGGCAGGCTCAGAACCTCCTGAAGTTGTAGCTGTTCTGGAATTCGGGGCTGAGGATGCTTATCACGAACAGCCCCACGCCCAGGATGATGCCTATGATGCTCAGGATTATTCCCGCTATCGCCATGCCCTTGCCTTTCTGGGTGGGGTCGGACGAAATCTGCGAGAGCGCAACCGCGCCGAAGATGATGCCCGCGAGTCCCGGCGCCGCGCTCAGGAAACTGCAGCAGCAGGACGGCACCGTCAGTATGCCGAGAATCAGGGAAACCACCGCAAGGGCGTTGGTCTTCCCCTCGGGCGGTCCCGGGGGCCCGCCGGAGTCGTAATAGCCCCCGCGCCTCTGCGGGGGGCCTTCGGACCAGCCGGTCGGAGCCTGGCCCTGCCCGTACGTCCCCTGCTGCGGCGGGGGCGGCGGCTGGTAGCCCTGCGGCTGAGGCTGCGCAGGCTGCGGGCCGGGCTGCATCCTGGGAATCGGAGGAGGCCCCTGGACGGGTCCGGGGCCAATCGACTTGCCGCAATTCCCGCAGAACCTCGAGTCCTGGGGCAGTTCGGCGCCGCAATTGGGGCAGTTCATATCGCTTCCTCTCAAATTCACACGCCCGGGATTATAGAACGGCCCATGGAGGATGCAAAATCAATTCCGGAGCGGAGCCGCGCAGGCGTGCGGAAGGCGGGATTGTGCTTTCCTTGGGCGGCATCCGCCTGTTTAATGTCTGGTTCCGGCGGCTTTCGCCGGGCGGGAGACAAGCAGAACCATGGCGGTCGGTCCAGCTGCGGGCGACAGCACGTCCTTCGAGCATATCGGCCTGGGCGGCGGCGTGAATCTCCACCTGAGGAGGACCGGGAGGTTCAAGTCCGTGCTCGTCGAGGCGGTCATATCCGAGGACCTCTCGGACGAGGCGTCCATGACGGCCCTTCTCCCGGCTGTGCTCAGGAGGGGGACGGCGGCCTTCGCGGACCTGCAGGAGATTGCGCGCCACCTCGACAACCTCTACGGCGCGTCATTCAGCGCGGACGTGATGAAGGTCGGCGAGCGCCTCATGCCGTACTTCAGAATCGACTTCCCCACTCCGGCCCTCGCCGGCGCGGACGGGGATCTGCTCGGAGACTGCGTGGATTTCCTCGCTGAGGTCATGTTCAGGCCGAGGCTGGAGGGCGGGGTCTTCTTAAAGGAGTTCGTCGAGGGCGAGAAGACGAACCTCGTGAGCCAGATTAAGGGCCTCGTCACGGACCAGGACCACTACACCGCGCAGAAGTGCATAGAGATGATGTGCAGGGGGGAGCGTTTCGCGCAATACGAATACGGGACCGTGGAGGACGCGGAGGCAATAACGCCCGAATCGCTCCACGCCTACTACTCGCGGCTCCTGGAGACGAGGCCCGTTGACGTCTACGTCGTGGGCGACGTGGACCCCGAATCGCTCTCCCGCCTGATGCGGAAGTCGTTTCCGGAAAGGAAGTACTCCCCGGTACCGCTCAGGGAGACGGAGTTCATCGCGGCGCCGTCGTACGAGAAGACCTTCTACGAGGAGATGCAGATCGAGCAGGCGAGGCTCGCCATCGGGTTCCGGACGGGCGTGAGGTACAACGACCCGGCGCTGCCCGCCCTTCTGTTCTTCAACGGGATATTCGGGGGGTTCGCGTTCTCCAAGCTCTTCAAGACAGTGCGGGAGAAGGAGGGCCTCGCCTATTTCGCCGGATCGCAGATAGAGAGGTCCAAGGGGATTATGCTGGCCACGACGGGGATAGACGCCTCGAGCTTCGGGCGGGTCATGGATCTCGTCCGCGGCATCCTGGACTCCATGAGGGCGGGCGAGGTGTCGCGCGAGGAGATGGACAGCGCCCGGGCGAGGCTCATGTCGAGGTTCAATTCCATATCCGATTCCCAGACCGCCGTGATAAACATGCACCTCGAGGGAATGGTGAACGGGAGTTTCATGGAAATCGGGGAGCTTCTGGAATCCATAGGGAAGGTCTCGGCGGAGGACGTCGCCGGTGTTGCCCGCGGCGTCAGGCTCGATACGGCGTATCTGCTTCGGCCTGCGCGGAAGGCGGGCGGCGGGGGCGGTGCCGCATGAACAGGACGGTCGAAAAATCGGACAGGTTGGGCGAGGAATACTCGGTGACGAGGCTGCCGTCGGGCCTGCGACTGTGGTTCCTGCCCAAGAGGGGCTTCGCCAAGAAGGTGGCAGTCCTCGGGGTGGAGTTCGGCTCCGTCCACGAGGCGTTCACCACGGCCGGGTCCGGCGAGGTCCGGCGCGTGCCGGCCGGGACCGCCCACTTCCTGGAGCACCGCGTTTTCGAGACGGACCGTGGGGATGCGTTCGACCTGTTCGAGCGGCTCGGGGCGGGGTCGAACGCCGCGACCGGGCACACCAACACTACTTTCTTCTTCACCTGCACTGAGAACTTCTATCCCGCGCTCGAGATACTGCTCGGGTTCACGGAGAAAATCATCGTGGACGAGGAGATGGTGGAGCGGGAGAAGAAGATCATAATCCAGGAGATTCTCGGGTACCAGGACTCGCCCGACTGGCAGGGATTCACCGGCGTGCTCCAGGGGCTCTACCGAACGCATCCCGTGAGGCTGGACATATCCGGGACGGTGGAGTCGGTGTCGGAAATCGGGGCGGACACGCTCAGGCTCTGCCACGGGGCTTTCTACCACCCGTCCAACGTGGACTTGTACGTGAGCGGGGATCTCGACGAGCAGGAGCTGCTCGAGTTCGTGCTCAGGGCCCACTCGGCCGAGAGGGGAGGGGGCAAGGCGGAGCCGGTGCCGCACGCCGAGGCGCCGGGCGCGGCGGCGAAGTACGCCGCGAAGTACATGGACGTGCCGAAACCAAGAATCTTCATCGGCTTCAAGGAGCTCTTCGGCCCCCTCGACGGGGAAGGCCTGATGAAGCGCAACCTCTCGACCAGCATACTGCTCTATTCCATGTTCGGGGGATCGTCGGACTTCTACATCGGGAACTACAGGACCGGGCTCATCGATTCGAGCTTTTCGGCGTCGTTCAGGGGGGAGGCGGAATTCGCCTACACCGTGATATCGGCCGAGACGGACGAGCCGGCGAGGCTCAGGGACGCGGTGCTGGGCCGGATTGCGTCCGCCCGGGGGGAGGGGGTTCCGGAGAAGGACCTTGCCAGGGCCCGGAGGAGGCTCAAGGGGCGTTTCCTGCGCAACTGGAACTCGCCCGAGTCCGCGGCGTTCTCGCTCATGTTCTACGCGCAGAAGGGGGCCTCGCCCTTCGCGTTCGAGAGGATTCTGGATTCGATGGCGCCCGAGGACATCGCGCGCAGGATCGACGATCACTTCGACTTCGCGAACAACTGCTCGTTCGTGGTAGAGAGCTAGGCGGCAAATCCGGCCGCTTCAATCCCCCCCGGCCTCGGCCCTCAGCTTGTTCGCGTCCTTGATCCTGCCCGCCGCCTCGTACACGGGAGCCACCATCTCCACCAGGTCCTTGAAGGCGTCCGCGACCTCGTCGGATCTGCGTTTGGGGTAGCGCATCGTGAGCTTGTCGAGGTGCGGCAGGAGGAATCTCTCGGCCTTCTTCTCCTTGGCCACCTCGAGGGCAATCCTGACCAGGGGGTTCACAATCCTCCCCTGCTTTCCGTGCTCCGCCGCCGTGCGGATGAGCAGGTCCATGCCTTCGAGGCTCTTGCCGGCCTCGATGAGCTCCTTGCCCTGCATATGCCTCAGGTCAATCTGGAGGTCGGGCCGCTCCTCGTAGAGCCCGCAGGCCTGCTGGTAGAACGCCTGCCGCTTGGGCGTCTCCTCCTTGGGGATGCATTCGAGGAAGGTCGAGAAGCACTCGAACGTGAGGTCAGGGTGGTCCTTGACGTATTTCATCATGTTGTTGGCCCATTCGAGGCCTTCGGCCTTCGGGACCGCTCCGTCGCGGACGTGCCGCATGAGGATCCTCCACGCCTGGTCGCAGAACCAGTTCCTGACGAGCGCCTTCCTGACCAGCGCCAGGGAGACGGCGGGGTTGTCCCTGTAGACGGCGGCGGAGATGCGCGTGAGGACGCGCGAAATCATGTATTTGTCGTACGACAGCGACGCCCCGTCCAGGACCATCGCCAGAGTGCGGTCGAGTACCGGCACGCGGGTCTGCGGGTCGAACACGTCTCCCGTGTAGTAGAAGTCGTAAAAATACCTGCCGGTGGAGTCGAGAATCGTCCGCTTCTTCTTCAGGACCAGGTAGCAGGTGAACGCGTGGCCGACGCCGCCGTAGCGGCTGGTCCCGCTCGCCTTCATCGCGGGGATGGCGAAGCACTTGGCGGCCCTGGAGCAGAAATGCGCCTGGTCGCCGCAGATGCCGCCGAACGCGAGCAGGTTCGGGAGAGTGTACTGGCGGTCCCCGAGCTTGCCGGTCTTCGTGTTGGAATTGAGCTTCGAGTAGTCGTATTCGACCCTGTCGTAGAGCATCCCGATGCGTTCCTTCTGCTTCTCGAACGTGGCCTGGACCCATTCGGCCTCGCCCGGGGACACGTCGTTGTCGGCGATGTGCACGGCGAGCGGCCACACGAGCTCCTTGACCTTGAACACGAACCGGGCCTGGTTCTTCTTGTCCGTGTAGTACCTGAGGACGTCGACCGGTCCGGGGAGCGGCAGGTACTGCTGGTAGGAAATGCCGCTCACGCAGTTGTAGCGTGACCCGTAGACCGCGTCCTTGCTGTCCCAGACCACGGCAATCGCCACTGCGAGATGGGGGTGCTCCGCGGTCTTCTCCGGCTCCTCGGTTCGGAGCTTGTCCAGCACGGCAATCGCGTTCTCGATTTCGTCGTAGAAGGGATTGAGCGCCGCCAGGAAGGCCTTGCGGATTTCCTCGTGCGCCCTGAGCCAGTCGAAGAATCCCTCGGGAGCCTTGAACATCTTCGAATACGTCTCTTCAATCCTCCCGATGTAGGCGTCGTAGAGCGCCTGGATTGCCTCGTCGGCGGCGCCGGAAGCCAATCCCGCGGACTCCTCGGCCGTGAGCGCAGGCACGGGGTCCTTCTCCCTGAGAGGGGGGCGGGGCATGAAGAAGCCCGGCTTGTCAATCGTGTAGGCCACGCACGGCGGGAGATCATCGGTCCTGTTCTGGCCCTGGACCGCGGCGCACGCGAGCGCAAGCGCGGCCGCCGCTATGATGGCTTTCCACCTCATGTCCTTCACCTCCAAACCGCGGGCCGCCGGGACCCGGGCCGGAGCCGCAGGATTACGGCTGGACGGAGGAGCCCGGCCCGGTGCGCGCCGCCATGCCGGCATTCTGCACCATGCGGCCGCGCAAGTCGAGCGTCAGCCGCGAATCCGGGGCACGCCCGCGGTCGTCAGGGCTTCCCGCCCCGGCCGGCGGGGCAGGGGCGGAACTCGTACACCGCGGGCTCGACGCGGGGCAGGAAAGCGCCCTCGAGGCCGGTAATCACGCGCCTCGTGCGATCGTCCCGGCTGGAGTCGAAGTCCCGGACGGTCCTCAGGATGTGCTCCCTGGAGTCGACGAGGTATTTTATGCCGCGTTGCGAGGCGAAGTCCGCGAGATCCGAGTATCCGCAGATGCCGAGGTGCACGTACGTCCCGCCTGCGTAGAACGAGTATCTCGGGTCCGTGGAGATGATTGACGGGCCGGACTCCGCGTGCGACCCGAGCCACAGGCCGACCTCGCGGATGTGGCTCTTCCCGTGCCTGAGCGGCCTGAAATCCTGCAGCACGAAGAACACGCCCGCGGCGAGAGCGGCGGCCGCCAGCGCCGCGGTTCCGGCCCGGCCGAATCGGCCCGTGACGGAATCCCACGCAGCTGCGGCGCCGAGGCCGGCGAGGGGCATGGTCATCGCGGCGAGCGGGATGCCGTGGCGGAGGCTGACGTACCTGTAGCCCGCGGCGAGCGCCCAGAGCATGAGGAAGTGCACTGCGATTAGCGCGGCGTAGAACACGGCGCACGCCCGGAGCCTGCGATCCCGGGCCCCCCTGCGCCAGAGGACCGGGATTCCGATGACCGAGAGCGGGAAGACGACGAACGATCCCGCGCGCAGGATTGAGGAGGCCGCCTCTAGCGCCGGGCTGGCAAGCGGCTCCTGCCTTTTTTCCAGGGACGGGTCCAGGCCGAAGGTTTCGAACCTGTCGAGTTTCGGCGGAGAGTCGGGCGCGGCCGGCAGCTGGTCCTCCGCGAACCCGTGCTCGCCGGGCGCGGCGACGGCGGCCGCCATGCGGGCGACCCGTTTCTTGGCCGTGACGCCGCCTATGCTCGCCATGTAGGGCGCGGCGGCGGCCGCGAACAGGGCTGCGGCGAGGGCGGCGTGGAGAAGCATTCGCGAGGCCGGCTGAGCCTGCAAGGCGCCTGCCGGCAAGGCCTGGCCTCCGCTCTGCGGGGCCTCGGCCACATCGGCGGCCGCGGACGCTCCGGGGGGACGGATGCGGCGGGAAATCGCGGAGAAGGCGCCTGCGGCGGGGGGGAATGCCATTGCCGCGATGAGCGCAGCGAGCGGGGCGGGCCCCTCGGGCCGGGCGAGATAGGCGAGGCCGGCGAAGGCCCCGGCGAGAAGGAAGTGCCTGGCCTGCCCGCGCGTCAGGGCCAGAGCGCATGCCCAGGCGGTCCAGGAGCAGAGGAGGACGAACAGCGGCTCGGTCAGGATGGTGGCGGACGCGCGGAACGGCGCAGGGGTAATCGCGAACAGCACTGCGGCGGTCCATGCGGCTCTCCGCCCGCCGATTTCGGCGCCTGCGAGGTAGACAGGCGCCAGCGTGAGAGCGCTCAGGATTATGGACAGGGCGTATCCGGCCGTCTCGGGCCCTGGCACGACGAGGGACCAGATTCCCAGGAGCGCGGGATAAAGCGGGTGATACGGGTGGGCGAGGACCGCGGAAAAATCGCCATCGGCCCATCTTTCGGCGAGGGCCATGTACCGGACGGAATCGACGTCGGGCACGGGGGTCATGGCGGCGGACACTGCCCTGGACGCGGCATAGGCCAGGATTAGCATGAGGAAGGGGAGGTATCCCCTCCGCGAAGGCGCCGGGGCGGACGTCACTGCGCTTGGCCTCTCGATGCTTGAGTCTCCGCTTCCAACATCGTCACGGTCTCGGCGCCGGGGAAGGGCGGTTCGCAGACGCGTCCGTCGGGCGTATATCCCCTCGGGCGGGTCCCGCCGCTGAGGAACATCTCGAAGAGCAGCGCAGCCCCGGTCCTGGCCGGGCTCCCGCCGTCCGACTTGAAGAGCAGCCGCAGGGGCGAGACGGCTATGAGGCTCGCGGAATAGCCCAGGGTCAGGAGCCAGAGAAGGACATAGGAGAGCCTGGAGTAGTGCTTCCTGTAGAAGTAGAGGTGGGACCTCCTGATTTCAACGGGGACGAAAGGCCTGCTCTCACGCCGCTGGCAGTGCGGGAAGTAGTGGAAAGCGGCGGTGGCCGGGAAGTAGAACACCTTGAAGCCCTGCCTGCGCGCCCGGAAGCAGAGATCGACGTCCTCGTAGTACATGAAGAAGTTCTCGTCGAGAGGCCCGACAGCGTCGAGTACGTCCCGGTGAATCAGGATGCATGCTCCGGTGACCCAGTCAGGTTCCGACGCGGTGTCGTACCCGGCAAGCTCGTACTTCCTGATGCGTTTCGGCCGGAGCACGTCGATTATCGTCCTTGCGAGGGTCGGGAACCTCCCCTTGGAGAACTGCAGGGACCCGTCGCGGTTGAGTAGCCTGCAGCCGAACACGCCGGCATTCTCCGAGGCGCGCTTGCGATCGGCGAATTCCAGAAGCGGCTGTATGCCTTCAGCGGGGAGCAGCGTGTCCGGATTCAAGGCGAGTATGTATTTTCCCGAGCTCATCCCGATGCCCTGGTTGACGGCCCGGGCGAATCCCAGATTGACTCCGTTCCGGACAATCCTCACGCCGTCGAACCTGTCCCTGATGCGCTCCATCTCCCCTTCCTCGGAGGAGTTGTCGACGACTATGACCTCGTGGGCCAGGCCGTCGCAGGCGCCGGCGACCTTCTCAAGGCACTGCTCGAGGAGCGCGGCTGCCCTGTAGTTCACGATGACGAAAGTGACTTCAGGCGTCATCTTCCGATATCCGGAAACCCCCGCAGGAGCGGACGTAGCACGGCCTCCGCATGTACCGTCCCCCTTGGTTGCGGGGAGCCGCCGGCGCAGGCCGAGGATGCCGGGAACGTAAAAACACTATAATTTTACATCCTTTGCGGCGCATATTCAATCCTGAGGCAGTCCCGGGAGCGATGAAGAGTCGCGCGCGGAATCGTCCGTGGCTGTCGTCGGAAGCGGGGTTTTGGGGGCTCGTGGATGACTTGCTTGATGGAGTGACCGTACTTCCCCTTACCCTTCCTCATGCTCTTCCCGCCTACCCTTCCTCTTCCACTTCCCCTCGCTCATCCGAGCTTTTCCGGCGTCTTCTCGTTCCATGCAAGTCGTGTACGTGTACGAAAACGTGGACGGGAACGAATACGCGGCATGAAAGCACGAGTACGAGATAGCAGGTCCCGCGGTGAAAACGACCGACGATACATCCAGGAGAATCAGGTCGCCCGCCGCCCGAAGAATCCGGACTCTTCACCCTTGCAGTCCCGGGATTGCGGGCACGGCCGTTCTCGGGCATCATTTCGGTTCCAGGACCGGATTCGGCAGACTGGAGGACTTCCCATGATTGTTCTGGGCCTGACGAGGCCCGTTCACGACCCGTCGGCCGCACTGATCGCCGACGGCCGCGTCGTGGCAGCCGCAGAGGAGGAGAGGTTCGCCGGAATCAAGCACGCCCCGGGCCTCCCTCCGGTCAGGGCTGCGCGTTTCTGCCTCGAGAGTGCGGGCATAGAGCCACGGGACGTGGACATCGTGGCGTATCCCTGGTCTCTGGACGCTTACCGCAGCCACAGGTGGAGGTTCTTCCGCAACCATGTCTTCCGGCTCCCGATGTCCGCCCTGCGATCGGTGCTCAAGACCGGGCCGAGGTGGGCTAGGGAGACCGCCGCGCTCGAATCCATGCTGGAGGCAATCGGGATTGATACCCGCAGGACGAAGACGGTTTTCGTCCCGCACCACGTGGCCCACGCGGCTTCGGCTTTCCACCTCTCCGGCATGCAGGAGGCGGCGGTGCTAAGCGTGGACGCCATGGGCGAGTTCGACACGATGCTTCTGGCTCTGGGGACGCGCGAAGGGTTGAAGGTTTTGGGGAGGCGTTTCCTGCCGGATTCGCTCGGAACGGTCTACACGGCCTTCACCGAGTACCTGGGGCTGGGCGCGAACGACGGCGAGTACAAGCTCATGGGCATGGCGCCCTACGGGGACCCCCGCAAGGCCGACCTGAGTCCCATGGTCTCGGGGTCGGGGCGCGATTTCCGGGTGGATCCGGCCCACGTTTTCGGGCCTTCGAGGTTCAGGGACGGGACGAGGTACTACTCGAGGATGTTCGTGGAGAAGTTCGGGCCGCCGCGGACCGGGGACGGAATCTCAGAGCCCTACGTGCACATAGCCGCGGCTGTGCAGAAGTTCGTGGAGGACTCGCTCGCGTCGGTCGTGTGCTCGGACCTCGGAGCCGCGCTCCGCGCCGCCGGCGGCAATCTCTGTCTTGCGGGCGGGGTCGCCCACAACGTACGCGCCGCAGGGAAGCTTCTCGGCCTTCCCGGGGTCAGGGCGGTCTTCGTCCAGCCGGCCGCAGGCGACGCGGGCGGGTCGCTTGGCGCGGCGGCCGAGGCGGCGTTCGACGAGGGGGAGGACGTGAAGCCCATGGATACCGCGTACCTGGGCCCATCCTACGGCGAGGCGGAGGTCCGGGCGGCTCTGGAGGGCGCGAAGATACCTTTCCTCAGGCCCGCCGACCTCGCGGCGGAGGTCGCGCGCCTCGTTTCCGGGGGCGAACCTGTCGCGCGCTT
Source organism: Planctomycetota bacterium (assembly GCA_041308285.1). Lineage (GTDB taxonomy): Bacteria > Planctomycetota > JAKEIC01 > JAKEIC01 > DYIT01 > PPR-0505. The sequence continues at coordinate 11,062 of JBFZBV010000358.1, forward strand.
CGACGGCGCCATGGAGTGGGGCCCGAGGGCGCTGGGCAACCGCAGCATACTGGCGCATCCCGGCCTGCAGGGAACGGCCGATTCAATCAACAGGGCGATTAAATTCCGCGAGCCCTGGCGGCCCTTCTGCCCCGTGATTCTCGCGGAAAGGGCGGAGGAGATCCTCTGTTCCCGCCATCCCTGCCCGCACATGACTCTGAGCTTCTTCGTGGCGCCGGCATGGCGGTCGAGGCTGTCCGAGGTCGTCCACGTGGACGGGACCACGAGGCCGCAGGTGCTGGAGCGGAGGCACAATCCCGGGCTGCACGCAATCGTCAGCGAGTTCGAGAGAATCACCGGCCTTCCGGCGATGCTCAACACTTCCTTCAACTTGCGGGGAGAGCCCATCGTGATGTCCCCCCGGGACGCACTGAGGACATTCTACTCGTCCGGGCTCAGGCGCCTCGCCATCGGCCCCTTCCTCGTGTCGAAGTCATGATGAGCAAATAAATGTACCAGGTACCTTTTTCCGGCCCGAACGAAGTCATGATGAATAGTTTATTGACAAGCGTTCAGCCGCGTCACCCGGTTGACTTGGACTCCATTTTCGGTGAAAATATCCAGGATGTAATACACAAAGCGGATAATCGAGGGCGACCTCGACCGGCATCTGGGCCGCGGAAAAAGCGTGCTCCTGTTGGGGCCGCGCCAGACCGTTAAAACCACGCTCCTTTCAAACCACTGACAGCGAAGGGAGAGTGAAACTACCTACCGTGGGAATCGAGTCTAGTCTTTAACAACGTCAACTACGATTCTCGGCCACACCCCATCTTTGTACTCAACAATCTTGAAATGCTCACCCCGAGTCCATTTAGTGATCATTCTGCCTTCCTTATCGAATGTAAATTCTTTAAGGTACATCCCAACCCCGCTGTTGCCAAGGTAGAGCTGCGTGACATCGGGCACACCTGCAAGTTTCGTCTTAAGCATGGTTTTCAAATCATCGAAAATTTGCCCTTTATATTTCCACAATTCGATTAGATTACCAATTCCGACAATTGGCATCATTCCCTGCGAAGACCTAACCAACACTATCTTCAGATAAGCAGCGGCGTCATCCTCCGACTCGACTTCATTGGCAAGGCGGACCGCCTCTTTCTCAGTTTCTGCGACAGACGCAGCGCCTATAATCTCCTTGGACCATCTGATGTACTTCAGGTTCGCTTCTTCACTCCCGTGTGCATTTGCGAATTCAGATCCATGTTTTTCCTGCAGCGTCATGCCGATTTCTCTCTTTCCGCGCAGGACTTCAAGACCGCTTTCTACAAGGGCCGCGTTGGATTTCTCGTGTGATTCCAAATATTTCTTTCGTTCACCGGCGAGTTCGTCGTCCGAAATCTCGCGCACTATCCGTTTCAACGCTTTCCGAGCAGTATCTCTTGCTGTCCCGACGAAGAACGACCTCCACAGAAAACTAAGTTCTTCCTCGCCAGGCTGGTCGATGTATCCAAGTGCTTCTATCACGGCTGATTCCAGATTGTCCCAGTCTCGATCCAGGTGATACTTCCAGTATCCGAAAATATCCGGGTTGTTATATGCATCCAGGATAAACTTCGCACTATCTCTTTTATGCCAGATGAGAGGAAGAATTCGGATTGCCCTCACGGAACGACGATGTGGACCCTCGATAATAGCCCGCTTAACGATCGGGACTACTGCCGCGCAATCCTCGTTGATTGCCCTTAAAGCCTCGATTGCATAGTACACGCTTTTGTTGTTGCTGGGGTCTCCAGCGTCAAGCGCGATGCGGACAAGGTCCGGTATCGCAATCTTTTCGTCCTTTCCACCTTTAGTTAGTAAGAAGCATGCCACGTTCACAACATCTGCATCAGAATTGGCAAGGCACTTGAGAATATATTCCATGTAGCGGTCTTCCCTTGTCATTGCCCACAGAGTCATCGCAGCAAACTGCGAAATCTCATTGTAGTTCTCTTGTATTTGTCTTTCGACTGCAGCTCTCACATCCATCGCCCGTACACCGTATTCTCGGATGGCTAAAAGGGCGCGATTCCTGGTGAAACGATCCCCTTTGTCGATCCATCTGGTAATTTCATCCAGGTATTCGGGCCGTCTGGTTCGACCGAGACAGTCCAGCGCGAAGCATACTGCATCAACCGGGAGTTCCTCTCGTAACAGCGCAGCAATCCGGTCTTTCAATACTTCCAAGTATTGATTGTCGACAAAACCGCTCGAAAGCAAACCAAGTAATTGGGCTTTCAAGTCATTATCATTGCCTTCCAGAATTTTTATGAACTTATTCAAGAATCGTTGAGAAAAGGCGCCATTGTCGACGAGAGGTATCCAATAGAGAGCGTTCCAGGTCAGGTCGTCGTCGTTCCCGCATAGAAGCTCGGCGATTGCATCGGCCCCGGGTTTCCCAGCCCAAGCCACAAAGCGCATGACTTGGCCAGCGCGGTTCCGGTCCCTCCTTATCAGATCCAATAACTTGGGGATCCACTCCGGATTGATGTCGCCAGGAAGCGAGATGTAAACCAGTGACTGGAGGCATACGTCGCGGATTCTTGCGTCCCCTTCTATCAACGTCTTGAGCAGTAAAGGAATCGCCTTTTTTCCATCATTTCCCGACTTCGCCATACCGCTAATCGCAGAGATCCTTTCTTCAGAATCGCTGCTTGAAATGGCGCGCTGTAATGCCATCAATCCAATGCCTGGATCCAGGTAGAACATCTTCCCAAGGGTTTCAAGGGCCTTGAGGCGAATCGATTGGTAATCATCGCTCTCCGCGACTTCAATCACCGCGGCCAGAGCCTTCCGGCTATGCAGCGAGGTTATGTCTCCGAACGCTACGATGGCCCTGAAGCGATCGAATGCTGCTTTGCCATGGTGCATCAGCACGGTGTCAGCATCGCCACTTAGCACGTTTTGCACAACCAGCCCGTCGAATTTCTCAGAGGTACTATGATTCTCCGAAAAAACCGGGGTGGTCATCGCAATACATGCTAGGATGAAGACGCTAGCTGGAAGGGCGAACCTGACTCCAATGCGAGGGCTGCACGCCATTAACCAGGATTTCCCATATCCCTCTTCCATTTCTATTGCCTCACTCCACGAGAGTCCATTGTACAGTTCTTGCCGGGAAAAGACAACGGAACCTGTCTCACGGGCACGCCCAAACCCATGAGAATGGCCAAAAGGTGATGATTCTCGGGCCGAGATTCGCATCCCGGCAGATTGCAGAGATACTTCAGTCCAGGTCTCACGATAAATTATAAAAAAAAGAATCTCATATTCGACCTTCACACCTGACCTGCATCCGCTTCACCAGAGTCCATTCCAGGGTTATCGAAGGGGAAAAAGGCAAATAAATGTACCAGGTACCTTTTCCTCGTCACCTTCCGGTGATTATGGCCTTGGCGATAGCGAGGAACCTGAACCCGCGGTTTACGGTGGGCCAGCGGAACTCGCTTTTCTCGCAGACTGACGAAATCCCCGCCCTGTCCATTTCCGGTTTGAGGCGCATGAGAGAGGCGAGCCTTTCCTCTTCCGGGGCGGTTTCGCGGATGGCGCGGATTTCAGACAGAAGCTTCCGCCCGAGTTCGGCGTTTCTGCGCACGGTCTCGTACTGGTCGCGGGATATCCTTCCGCACCTGAGCTTGGCTTCGTTCATCGAAAGCCCCGCCTCGTACGTGACCTCTGCGATGTCGCGGCGGGTCATCCAGCGGGTCTCGTAGTTCATTATGAATTCCCATGAGGGCTCTTCGAGCGCCTTGCGGTGCTCCTCCAGGGTAGTCCGCAGCCTTGTATAGCCGTGCTCTGCGGGGTTCTCGAATATGGGGGATCCGGGATCGAGGAACGGCGTGAGGGCGGATATGAAGGGGACGACCTCCTTAGGCGTCCTTGACATGAGGCCGGCGCAGTATGCCACGGTGTCCAGGACGCTTTTCCGGTCCTGCCCGGGCAGTCCCGCCATGAAGAACAGGTCGAACCTGTTGCACCCGCGGTCCATGGCGAACCTGAGATTCTCCTCGACCTCCATCATGGAATAATGCTTCCCGCATGCCCTGAGCACGGCGTCGTCGTGCCTCTCCGGGGAGAGCTCGACGTTGAAGGTCGCGACGGAGGCCGCCAGGCGCGCGTATAACCACTCCTCCGCGGGCCGGAAGAGCTCCACTGCCACGTGGTTCCGTATTTTCGCCGCCGCAAGGCCGGCGAGCAGCTCCTCGCACCACTCCCTTCCCGGCTCCATCGGGTCGCCTATGATGAAGACCGGTGCGCCGGAGAAGCGGGCGATTTGCCGGACGTCCTCGGCCACGAGCGACGCGGGCCTGTAGCCGGTGCGTTCGCGGCCGTAGAAGCTCCTGAACGAGAATGCCGATCCGCCGCAGAACGAGCAGTTGCGCCTGCACCCTCGGGACGTGAGCACGCATGTCACGGGGTAGCGCCACCAGTCGTGGATTGCGGTCATGCTGAAGGGGTCCAGGTACTTCGCGGCCATCCGGAAGAGCGTGAGGTACAGGCTGCGCGACCCGTCGAGGGTCTCGGGCGGGCATTCCATTTGGTTTTCCGCGACGCAGCCGGACGCGTCCTTCCAGGTGAGGTTGGGCACGCCTGCCATGTCCTTCGATCCGGCCTTGATTCTGCGCAGGAGCTCGACGAGCGCGGTTTCCACGGAGTCGCCCCCGAGGACGT
>JBFZBV010000359.1:0-3094 GCA_041308285.1 Planctomycetota bacterium
CCTGGGCCAGGATGACCTGCACGGTGATGACCGACGACTCGTCCGGCTGGAAACGCAGCACGGCGGAGAACATCGCGGACATCGACCCGGACGAGGTCTTCGAGGAGGCGCTCGAAAAGGCCGAGAAGTCCCGGCATCCGGCCGAGCTTGAACCGGGCAGGTACGTCGTGGTGCTCGACAGCCCCGCGGTCTCGGAAATGCTGGGCTTCATGTTCTGGTGCTACGACGCGAAAAGCGCGCACGAAGGCCGCAGCTTCATGAGCTCCAGGATGGGGTCGAGGATAGCCGACGCCAGGGTGAACATCTCCACCCTGCCGGGACATCCGATGGCGCCGGGATTCCCGTTCCAGCCCGACGGCCTGCCCAACAGGCGGATAAAGTGGATTGAGAACGGCAGGTCGGTCAACCTCGTGCGGGACAGGTTCTGGGCGCGGAAACTCGGCCTGGAACCCACGGGGTATCCCACGAACTTCGTCATGGAGGGCACCGAATCGTCCGTCGACGATATCGTGTCCACCGTCGACAGGGGCATTCTCGTGTCTAGGTTCTGGTACGTGAGATACGTGGACCAGATGGAGATGCTCCTGACCGGGATGACGCGCGACGGCACTTTCCTGATTGAGAACGGCAGGATAAGCACCGGCGTCAAGAACATGCGCTGGAACGATTCGGCCCTGCGGGTACTCGATTCCGTCCGGGCCGTCGGCAAGCCCGCGAGGGAAGGGGAGACGATGGACACCCTCGTGCCCCCCATCGTGGTGGACGGCTTCAACTTCACGAGCAAGACGCTCTTCTAGGCCCGGCTTCCGCTCCCCCACGGTGCCGGGACTCTTAATATTAAAGTGCCAGGACTCTTAGTATTAAGGTGCCAGGGCTCTTAATACATATATAAGGGATCCCGGTTCACTCGGACGGGTTCGCGGCGGGCTTGAGCCCCGGAGCTGAGATGCCCCGGCGGACAAGGAGCGATCCGTCGAGCCGGTAGAGGTCGACGATTGACTTCAGGGTGTTGACCACGGCCCTGACTTCGGCTATCCGGCTGGACACGGCGTCCTTCTCGGCCTGGGCGACGAGGAAGGACGTGGATTTGCCGACGCGGAACTTCTCTTCCTCGGCAGTCAGCGCCTCTTCCCATGCCGTGCGGGTCGCCATGGTGGCCGCGATCTGCTCCCTGGACCTCGTGACTTCGATAATCGCGCCTCTCACGTCGACCTCCACAATCTGCTCGAGGTTCCTGAGCGCCTCGCGGACCTGCTTTCTGCTTATGAGCGCCTTCTGATGGGCCGCCTGGGCCCCGAGGTTGGCGACGGGATACTCGAAGCTCAGCCCGATTGACGCGTCGAAGCAGCCGCCCCCGATGGCAGTCGAAGCCGACGTGAAGGAGTCCGAATACCCCGACTTGCCGAGCGTCACGAACAGATCGAGCCTCGGCAGGAGGCCGTTGCGGGTCTTGACCAGTTCCAGTTCGCTGCGCGCCGCCGCGAGCCGCGCCTGGTTCAGGTCCGGCCTCATGGCGAGCGCCACCTTCACGTGCTCTGCAGGCCCGGACGGGACGTCGTTCGGCGAGACGGGCCACTCCGCGAGCTCGATTTCCCTGTCCCACTGCCCCTCGCCCCCCGAGTTCAGGAGGCGTAGGAGCCTGAGCCGGGCCCTGGACAGGCCGCTCCTCGCGTTAATCATGTCCTCGTTCCGGAGCGCGAACTGCGCGCGAGCCGCTGCAATCTCTATCTGCGGCAGCTTGCCGATTGACACGCGGACCTCGGTCTCCTTCAGGTGCTGCTCCGCCACCTTGAGGGCCTCGGCGTAGATGCCGAGCTCCTTCTGGGCGAGCGCGAAATCCCAGTAGGCCTTCTCGACCTCGGCCACCAGGGCCTCGGCCGCGCCCCTCAACTCGTACTCCGACACCCTGGTGTCAATCTCCGCCTGGCGGATGCTCGCGAGGTTCGCGTCAATCGACGCGCCGCGCAGCACCGGCTGGTTCACGGTCAGGCCGACCCGCGCAATCGCCAGGGCGTCCCCGTTCGAATTGGACTTCTCCGTCGAGGCGGCGATTTCGACCGACGTGCCGGTGGGCAGGGATCCGCCGACCGTGACCTCGCCCGATCCCGACTCGTACGCGGATTTCGCGAGCCCGGATCCTGAGGAGGAGGAGCGTTTGCCCACCGACCTGCCCCACGACAGCCCTCCGCCGAGCACCGGGTCGTATGCCGCCTGAGCCTGGGCCTCGCTCGTCCTCGCAAGGGCGGGCTTGAGCCTGGCAATCCTGAACGACGGGTTGTTTTCCAGCGAGAGGAGGATCGCCTCCGTAACGTCGATTCTCACGGGGCCGGAGGGGGCGGCCGGGGCCTTCCCGCCTGGAATCCGCCCTTCCCGCTCCGCAAGCGGGCCGACGTGCTCGGGGGACATGCCGGGAAGGGAGCAGGACATGAAAGCCGCGGACAGGGCGGCGGCCAGGGCGGCCGCAGCCACGGGCCCGAGGCGGGTCTCGACGTTCGATAGGGGCATGCGATTCACCCAACAACAACGGCTTCGAAGACTCACTCCGCCGCCTGGGCCGCGGGGGCCGTCCCGGCCTCGGGCGCCCCCAGGGCGGCGGATCTCCAGTGGAACAGCGAGTAAATGACCGGCACGAGCACGAGGGTTATGAGCGTGGAACTGGTGAGGCCGCCTATGACCACCCTCGCCATGGGCGCCTGGGCCTCGCCGCCCTCGCCCATCCCGAACGCGAGCGGCACGAGGCCGAGAATGGTGGTGAGCGCAGTCATCAGAATCGGCCTGAGACGCCTCCTGCCGCCCTCGACGACGGCTTCCGCAAGGGGCATGCGGTCCCGCGTCCTGAGCAGGTTCACGTGGTCCACCAGGATAATGGCGTTGTTCACCACGATGCCGCCGAGCATGATGCAGCCGATGAAAGACTCCATGTTGAACGTCGTGTTGGTGAGGAACAGGGCCAGTATGACCCCGATGGCCGCCAGAGGCACCGAGAACATGACCACGAACGGGTCGCGCAGCGATTCATACTGGCAGGCCATCACCATGTAGACCAGTACCAGCGCCAGGACGAAGCTCAACAGCAATTCGCGGTTGGCTTCTT
>JBFZBV010000360.1:0-4375 GCA_041308285.1 Planctomycetota bacterium
GCCATCCTCGACGAGCTCAGGAAACTCGACTGGGTGCCGAGGCTCATCAGGAAGCGGAAGAACCGGCTCGAGTCGTCGTCCAAGAAGCTCGAGATTGAGCTGGGCCGCAAGCCCTCCCTCGCGGAGATTGCGGGCCAGATGGACATCTCCGACAAGGAGCTCGAGAAAATCGTCCGCGAATCCCGCATATCGGGCATGGTCTCGCTCGACACCGACATGCCGGACGACGACGACAACAAGGCGTACAGGAAGCTCGACTTCGTCGAGGACAAGAAGACGGCGGACCCGCTCGACGACATCAAGAAGCGCGAGCTCATCGGCCTAATCAGCACGGAGCTCACGCGCGAGGAAAGGCTCATCGTCCTGCTCTACTACTACGAGCAGATAACCATGAAGGAAATCGGCCTCGCCCTGGACGTGTCCGAATCGCGCGTGTGCCAGATGCACACGCAGATAATCGACCGCCTCAAGAGAAGGCTCGCGTCCAAGCGGGAGGAGCTGCTGGCCTAGGACCGCGGCGGCCGGGCGCCTCGGGGCTGCCCGGCCCGGCCCGCCGCGCACGGCCGCCTTTCCCGGCCGAAGATGTTGCTTCGGCACGCGGCGCGTGTATAATTCCACTCCTGTTGCCCGGGCAGGGGCTCCGCGGGCCGCGTCCGCCGCCCGCCGGCCCCGCTTCCGTCGGAGATCCGCAGTGGCGCAGGACGTGCTCAAATCGAGAATCGCCGAAACGCTCGCGGGCGTGAGGGAGGCCCGGAGGCTCAAGGCCTACATCCTCCAGCGCGTGGTGTCGTCCTCCAGCGAAGCCGTGCTCACGCACGAGGGCCGGCAGTACGTCAACCTCATATCGAACAACTACCTCGGCCTCTCGACCCACCCCAGGGTGATGGAGGCCGCGGCCGAGGCGCTCCGCAAGTACGGGACCGGGATGTGCGGGTCCCCGCTCGCCTGCGGCACCACCGAGCTGCACGCGCGCCTCGAGAACAGAATCGCCTCGGTGTTCGGCATGGAGTCGGCGATGGTCTTCGCCGCCGGCTACCAGGCCCTCCTCGGCACAATCCAGGGATTCGTGGGCCAGGGCGACCTCGTGCTGGTGGACGCCCTCTCGCACAGGTCGATTATCGACGGCGTGAAGCTCTCCGGCGCCGGCCTCAGGGCGTTCATCCACAACGACGTCGGGGACCTCGAGGAGCAGCTCGGCAGGCTGCGGAAGAAGCACGGCCTGGCGCTCATCGCGGTCGACTCGGTCTACAGCATGGAGGGGGACCTCGCCCCGCTGGCGGGCCTCTCGCGTGCCGCCCGGGCGAACGACGCCTGCCTGCTCCTGGACGAGGCCCACTCGCTCGGCATGATCGGCCCGCGCGGGTACGGCCTCATGGACAACTTCGGCCTGCCCGGGTCGGCCGACCTTGTGTCCGGGACCTTCAGCAAGTTCGCGGGCGCCTGCGGGGGATACACGGCCGCTTCCGCGGAAATAATCGATTATCTGAAGCACAGGTCCTCGCCCTTCATATTCTCGGCTTCCGCGCCGCCCGCCACGATTGCAGGGGTGCTGGCGGCGTTCGACGTGCTCGACCGGGAGCCGGAGCGCCGGAAGACCCTCGCGGACAACACGGCCTTCTTCCGCAGGTCCCTGCGCGAAGCGGGCCTGTCGATAGGCGGCGAGACCCACGTGGTACCGCTCAGAATCGGCGACGTCATGCAGGCCATGAAAGTGACGAGGGCCATATTCGAAGCCGGGATTCTCGCCTCCCCCATCATGCCGCCCACGGTCCCGGTGAAGGACTCCGGAATCAGGTTCGGGATTATGGCCACGCACGGGAAGAAACACCTGGAAAAGGCCGTCGAGGTCGTCATCCGGGCCTGCAAGGCCGCCGGGGCCTGATGCGCCCGCGTCGGCCCGGCGCAGCCGGCCGGTATTCGAGGAACGTCCCATGCCAGGCCTTTCCGTCGTTCCGGCCGACTCCAAGCGGCTGATGAAGAGGTTCATCCTCCTGCCCGAGGACCTCTACAGGGGTGATCCGAACTGGGTGCCGCCCCTGTACATGGACCTCAGGAAGAAGATGGATCCCGCCAGGAACCCGTTCTTCCTCAAGGCCGAGGCCGCGTATTTCCTCGCCGAGCGTGACGGCCGCGCGGTGGGCAGGATAGCGGCAATCCGCAACGGCCAGCACAACGAGTACCACAAGGACAAGGTCGGGTTCTTCGGGTTCTTCGAATGCGAGAACGACCCCGCGTCGGCAGGCGCGCTTGCCGACGCCGCCGCGGCATGGCTCCGGGGAAAGGGGATGGACACCATGCGCGGCCCGGCGAGCTACTCCGAGAACGACGAGTACGGCCTGCTCGTCGACGGATTCGACCGCCCCCCGATGTGCATCATGCCCTACAATCCCCCCTACTACGCGGCGCTCCTCGAGTCCGCGGGGTTCCGCAAGGCCAAGGACCTGTGGGCCTGGTACATGGACAAATCGCTCGTGAACTTCCCGCCCAGCATCGACAGGATCGTCGAGCGCATCAGGTCGAAGCCGGACGTCCGAATAAGGGACATCGACGTGCACGACGTGCGGGGCGAGCTGGGGCGCATCAAGACAATCTACAACGACGCATGGCACGCAAACTGGGGCTTCCTGCCCTGGACGGACGAACTCCTGGAATACATGGCGCCGGACTTCGGGAAAATCATCATCCCGAGCCTCGTGCTCATGGCCGAAATCGGCGGGGAGCCGGCGGGATTCTCCCTCGTCATCCCCAACATCAACGAGCCAATCCAGAGAATCCGCGGCAGGCTCTTCCCGTTCGGATGGCTGCACCTGCTCCGCAACATGAAGAAGTCGAAGGGGTTGCGATACGTCGTGATGGGGGTCCGCGAAAAGTTCCGCAAGCGCGGGCTGGAGACCGTCTTCTACGTCGAAACGCTCCGCAGAGGGAAGGAGATGGGATTCGAGTTCTGCGAAATGTCCTGGATCCTCGAGGACAACCAGGCGATGAATTCCGCCACCGAGGCTCTCGGCGCGAAGAAGTACAAGACGTACCGGATGTACGACAAGCCAATCGGCGGATGACGGACAAGGGCCTTCCCCGTTTCAGATCGAAACTGACAGCGAAGCCGAGCAGTAGCCGTGGCCTGCGCTGCCCGCCCTCAGGTCGAGCCCAATCGTCCCAAGCAGGAAGATCATGAGTTCGAAGAACCCGCCGGTCGAATATTCCGTAGCCCGGATCCTCCATGATTCCGGGTCCGCGCCCCGGGTGTTCAGGTAGGCCCTGACCCCGGTCTCCACGTACTCGACCCCGGCTTTGAACACCGCCGCGTCCCCGAGGTGGAGTCCGGCGAACACGCCTGCGTTGTACGTCGTGGTGCGCCACGATCCGCCCACGGTCCGGCAAAGCAGGCTTTCCCGGTCCAGGGGCAGGCGCATGTACGCGAACCCCGCCTCGATGCCGAACACGACCGCCCCGATTGCTCCGAGCTTGATTCCGAACGACTCCAGGCCCGAGGGCCTGCTTCTCCGGGATTCGGTTCCCGAGATGAGGTCCTTCCAGAAGCCGAGGAAATTGATTATGGCGAGGGGGTTGCAATGCGCAATCTCGAACCTCCCGCCGATTTCGAATCCCCAGCCTGCGAGGGCGCTGTCTTCAGCGGGCGGATCGAGGTCCCCCCTCAAATACGACCCGGACCCGATTTTCTGCCCAATCCTCTGCCTCGCCATGCCTGCGGAAAGCCCGAATCCCGCATGGAACCCGCAGCGGTGCGCCATGGCTTCAGCCCTGGCGAAGTCCAGAGTCTCCGAATCCAGCGCCCAGGACTGCCTGTGAGCCGGGTCCTGCGTGCCGGCGCCCGCAATGGGCACGCCATACGCATCCAGCCCCCTCAACGACCTGAGCCTGATTCCCGACGACCGCCAGCAGGCCGAAAGGGCGCCGAAGTAGAAGCGGACCCGGCCCCGGACCGTCGGGTCCTTCTCCGGCCCGGCCTTGTACCACCCGCCGCGGCCTATGGAATACTCGAACTCCTCCACCTCGCGTTCGTCTTCCGGGGCGGGGTCGCCCGCGGATTCCCCGGCGGACGCGCACGGGGCCGCAAGAAGCACGGTCGCGATGACGGCTGTAGGGAGGCGCATGCCGAATCCCACGCAATCACAAGTGCGGCAGGGGCGGCCGGGCGCCGTTCGCCCGGGGCCGATACCGCGGAAATGCAATGCCGGCCGCAAGAGGCGTCAATCTTAACATTTCCAGCCTGCGTTTCACCCTCCAGCCCTCCATGCCGGGGGTGAAGAGTCCGGATTCTTCGGGCGGCGGGCGACCTGATTCTCCTGGATGTATCGTCGGTCGTTTTCACCGCGGGACCTGCTATCCCGTACTCGTGCTTTCATGCCGCGTA
>JBFZBV010000361.1:0-3932 GCA_041308285.1 Planctomycetota bacterium
GGAACGAATACGCGGCATGAAAGCACGAGTACGGGATAGCAGGTCCCGCGGTGAAAACGACCGACGATACATCCGGGAGAATCAGGTCGCCCGCCGCCCGAAGAATCCGGACTCTTCACCCTTGGCCCGTCCGGGTTATGATTTGCATTGGCATGTGGAGCGGGTTAGAATCCGCCCGAAAACCTGAAAAGCCAGAGGACGACATGGCCTTCACGGGCGACCTCCAGAGCATCTCGCTGTCGGACATCTTCCAGAACCTCTCCCAGAACGAGAGGACCGGCAGGCTCCGCATAGCCGGCACGGGGTCGTTCGACCTCTTCTTCCGCAAGGGCAAGGTCGCGGGCGTGGAGCGCTCGGACGGGGCCATGGACGAGTACATGCTCGGAGTGCTCAAGAAACGCGGATCGATAACCGCGGAGGAGTTCGGCCGGGTCACCAAGAAGTCCGGCCGGCCCGCGGGACCGGTGTGCACGGCGTTCAAGATGAAGCTCATCACGCAGAAGGACGCCGATCATCTCCTCGAGTATTACGTGAGCGAGAGGGTGCTCGACGCGTTCTCCGTCGAGAAGGGGACCTTCGAGTTCATCGAGGGCGACGAGGGCTTCAAGGACTCCCTCACGGAGTGGCAGCAGTTCCCCCTGTCGATAGAGGCCGGCAAGCTCATGTTCGAGGCCGCCAGGCGGTCGGACGAGTGGGCGAGAATCAACAAGAACATCATCTCCGAGGACGAGATTTTCGAGCCCTGCCTGAACATCCGCGAGTCGGTGAGGGAGGGAATAACCGGCGAGGACCTCGAAGTGCTCGTCAACATCGACGGGCTCAGGACGCTCCGCGAGGTCGTGGATGCCTCCAGGGAGAGCAAGTTCTCGGTGTTCAGGGCCGTGTGCAGGCTCATTGAGAGCCGCATCATAAAGCCGCTCGAGGTGAACCAGACCCTGAGGCTGGCATCGAGGCTCTTCGACGAGAAGAACTACCAGAAGTGCATCGAGGTGGCGAGAAAGGGCCTGTCGGTCGAGAGGAACACGCCGTCGCTCAGGCACATCCTGGCCAGGGCACTGTCGAAGACGGGGCAGGAGAGCCTCGCCGCCGAGGAGCTCAAGCTCCTCGCGCTTTCAAGCATCGACAACGGCCAGCCGCTGAAGGCGGTGGAAATCTACCGCGAGGTGGTGGACATCGTTCCGAGCGACGTGGACTCGAGGCAGAGGATATTCGACATAATCATGGCCTCGAAGCCGCCTGCGGATGCCATTGAGGAGGGCAAGGGCTTCATCTCCGCGCTGAGGAGCTTCGGGCTGAACGCGAGGGCGAAGGACATCCTCCGCAAGCTGCTCGACATGAATTCCGAGGACATCGAGGTCCAGAGGTCCTACGCCGAAGTGATGCTCGACCTCGGGGACAAGGCAGAGGGCCTGAAGGTGTACCGCAGGCTCGGGGACGCGCTCCTCAACGACCAGCGGATGACCGCCGCCGCGGCGATATTCGCCGAGATTGTGAAGATTGACCCTGCGGACGAGAGGTCGCACAGGCTGCTCAACGAGATCAGGGAGGGCGTCTTCAAGGAGAAGGAGAAGAAGCGCAGGCTGGCCAAGAGGGTGGTCGCGGCGGTCTTCCTCGCGGGAGGCCTCTGCCTGTGGCTCGTGTACGACACCGTGGCCAGGGCGGCCTACGTCGAGATGAACCGCAAGGCCGCCACGGCCGTGGCGGCGGGGAGGTTCGACGACGCCCTCGCCTGCATCGAGGACTTCCGCACGTCATACCCGTTCACGATTTCCCAGGCCAGCGCGAGGAAGTACTCGTGGACGCTCAGGGTGCTCGCCTCGCTCGACCAGGCCCGCAAGGAGTCCGCCGGCGGGCGCAGGGGCGAAGCCCGCAGGTGGTACGAGGACGCCCTGAAGAAGGCGAAGGCGCACCTGGGCCCCGAGGACCAGCTCGTCACCGACATCGGCTCCGAGATTCGGCAGCTGGACCCGCGCAGGGGCGGGAACTAGGGGGCCGGCCTTCGGCGGCGGCTTTCTTCCCGTGATTTCCGAATCGCTCGGACCGGTCGGGGCTTGGGCCGGGTTTCAGCGCTGGAAGATGGGTAGGAGGTCGAGCGGGATGGAGAGTATGAGCGTCGCCATCGCCGTGGCGTAGGTGGGCCCGACCTCGTCGTTCCACGACCCGTCCTGCTTCTGGCAGCCGACCAGCTCGTTGCGCACGATGGGCCACCACGCCGTCCAGAAGTCGCCGCCCTCCTGATAGAAGGCCTGCACGGCGTAGTAGTGGCCGTAGAAGTAGTGGAAATCCTCGCTGCCCTCGTTCCTCCTCGGCCTTGACCTCGAGAGGAAGTAGAGGCCCCTCCTGATGTCGTCGTCGAAGTACACGCCCGAGGAGTGCAGCGCCGTCACCCCGGCGGCCGTGAGCGCGAAAGTGGTCCGGGCCCCGGGCCGCTCGTACTGGTAGCAGAATCCGCCGGACTCCTTCTGGTGGCAGGCCTTGATGTACCCGATGGCTCTCGCGATGGTCACGGGGGGCACGGATATCCCGCAGTTCCTGGCTGCGCGGAGGAACTGCAGCTGGCAGACCGTCAGCGACACGTCCGACTCGGTGGAGAAGGGGAGGTAGCGCCATCCGCCGTACTTGTTCTGGCACGACACGAGGAGGTTGACCACCAGCTTGAGCTTCTCCTTCAGGTCGGCCCTGTGGGTCATGCCGTAGATTTCCGCGAGGAAAAGCGCGCCGAAGGCGTGGCTGTACATCCGGGTCAGGTCTCGCGAAATGAAGCCCGTGTTGGGGTCGATGCACGACAGCACGAAGTCGACGGCCTTCTTCACGTTCGGGCCGTATTTGCCCCTCCCCGGGAGATGTCCGTTCGCCATGAACGCCATGCCGGCCAGGGCCGTGACGCCCACGTGGGGGCCGAACCCCGTGTCTATGTAGTCGTAGTTGAGCTTGTACCCAATCTTGCAGGACCACGATCCGTCGTCCAGCTGCGTCCTGGCCAGCCACTCGAGCCCGGACTTTATGGTCCGTTCGAGTTCCGGAGTGATTTCGGTCGTGCGGACCGGCTTCTCCTCCGAGACGAGAGTGCCCGGAAGGGCCAGGAACAGGGCGGAAGCCATGAGCAGGATGCAGAATGCCGGTCTGGCGCGGTCCATTTCCCCGGATGTCCTCCAAGGCCGCAGCGCGCGTTCCCGCCTACCGGCGCGGAACCGCGATGCAGGCGCCCGGTTATCCATACGATTACCGACAGGTATTATTCCATATTTCCCCCGTCCTGCGCCACTGTCGCGCAGCCAAAGGCGCGGAAACCGGAAAAATCCGGAGAAATCCCGAAGCCCGCCGAACCGCGGCCGGCCGCGGGGCGTTCAACCTGATGGAAAGGCTTGACTTTTCCACCCGGTTTATCATGCTCATGCGTGACCGAGATCGGCCGGAAGGCCGGCACGCGGCTTATTCCCGGAGGACACATGACTAGCACCCGGAAGGCGTCGGCGATGGCACTATCCGCACTGCTGCTGGCCGCAGCGCTCGCTGGGGACCTCGCGTCCGAGGAGGCGGGCAAGCCCAAACCCATGCTGGAAGTAGGCAAGGTCAGGGTGTTCCGAACGGAGAAGCGCATCGAGGTGGACGGCAGGATCGCCGTGCAGAACAGGGCAATCGAACTGTTCGCCTGCTGCGAAGGCGGGAAGGTCCACGAGACGGTAGTGGTGCTCGACTGCAAGCCGTCGAACCTGAACCTGGCCATGCTCCTGCTCGATTTCGACGACGGCGGCCAGGTGATTGAGAAAGTCAAAATCGAAGAGGACGGCAAGACGGTCGAGAAGGACATGCCGGTGGAGAACGGGCCGAGGTTCTTCGGGGATCCGAGGAAGCCCGCGGGACAGCGCCTGGTGGTGAGCCTGAAATGGACCGACCCGGAAACCAAGAAGGCCAAGACCGTCAGGGCGGAG
>JBFZBV010000362.1:0-4520 GCA_041308285.1 Planctomycetota bacterium
TCCCGTCGTTGTGCGGGATGTTGGGATCCACCATCTGGAGAAACGTGAGCACGGTGGCGGAGGCGGAGGACGTGAAGGTCCCGTTGACGAACCCGTTCGTCTGCGGGTCGGTGTCGCCGTAGTCGAAGTGAATCGAGTCGCCCTTCACGGTAATCTTGACCCTTACGGTGTACTGGGACCCCTTGTTCCTTCCGTCGAAATACCCCGTCGCCTCGCCCCTGTACACGCCGGCGGGAATCCTCGCAATCTCGGATCGCATCATCTTCTCGGTCGAGTCGAAAAGGTGCTCCTTGTGCGCGTTGAACTTCTCCAGGCCGTACTTCTCGACGAGGGCCTTGATGCCCCTCTCGCCCACGACGCAGGACCCTATCTGCGCCTTCATGTCCTCCTCGACCATCTTGAGCCTTATGTTGGCGAAGATTAGGCTCCAGACGTCCTTGCGGAGCTTGCCCTTCTCGTAGACCTTGACCGGGGGGATTCTCAGGGCCTCCTGCCAGACCTCGGTCGCCGCAGGGTTGTACCCGCCTCGCACGGCCCCGCCGATGTCCGCCTGGTGCCCCTTGCAGGCCGACCACCCCACCAGGGTGCGTCCGTGGAAAATCGGCTTGTAGACCGCGACATCGTTGTTCTGGTTGCCGAGCGAGAACACGTCGTTGTGGAATATCACGTCCCCGGGGTGCAGGTTCCTCTTGCCGAAGTACTTGACTATGTGCTGGCAGACCGGGCCGAGGGAGAAGGAGAGAATCGGCAGGTTCTCCTTCTGCTCGAGCATCAGGCCGTCCGCGTCGTACAGGCCGGTGACGAAATCCCGCGCCTCGCAGAGAATCGGCGACCGCGTCGTCATGGCCAGGGCAATCGACATCTCCTCGGCGATGGACCTGAAACGCCTCTGCAGGATTGAGACCAGGATTTTGTCTATCTCTACGGTCACAGAATCCTCCCTTCAATCTCGGCTCTGCGGCCCCTGAGGAACAGCGTGAAGCTCCCGAACCTGTCGACGAGCACGTCGTATTCCGGCGTCACGAAAGTGGTGGTGTTGACCTGTTCGAGGATGGCGGGCCCCTCGATGAAGTTCCCGAACTCGAGCTTCTCCGCGTCGTACACGGGGAGCCGGGCGAACTCGCCTTTCCTGGGCAGGAACACGGGCCTTTCGCCCTTGAGGGCCGGGGAGGGGTCGAATCCTGCGCGGGGCTTGGGCTTGAAGCTCGGCTTCTTGGTCACGCCGATGCACGAGAGGCGCATGTTAATCATCTCGACCGGCGCGCCCTCCTCCTCCAGCGAATAGCCGAAGAGGGCGTTGTGCAGGGGGTGGAACCTCCCGGCTATGGCCTCGAAGTCCGCCTCGTCAATCTCCCGCTGCGGGACCTCGACGCTGACCTCGTGGTACTGCTGCACGTACCGGAGGTCGAGCTGGTAGACGAACTTCGCCCGTTCGCGCGGGATTCCCTCGGAAGCGAGGAGTCCGAGGCCCTCGGCCGTCATGGCGTCGAACACCGCCCTGAACCTGGACGGTTCGGCCTTGTCGAGCGTGACGGCGTAGGTCTGGACGAAGTCGTGCTTCAAATCCGACATGAGCATGCCCGCTGCGCAGAAAATCGAGGATTCCCTCGGCACTATGAGCACGGGCATCTCGAGCTCGAGCGCAATCATGCACGCGTGGTTAGGCCCTGCGCCGCCCGCCACAATCAGCGGGAAATCCCTCGGGTCCTGGCCGTGCTGTATCGCGACCTCCCTCACGGCCGTGGACATGTTGACGTTTATCACCCTGTACATCCCGGCCGCCGCGGCCATGAGGTCGAGGCCCATGGGCCGGGCTATCTTCCCGGCGATTGCCTTCTCCGCCGCGGCGCGGTCGAGCTTCATCCTGCCGCCCGCGAAGAAGTCCGCGTCCAGGTAGCCCAGGAGGAGGTCCGCGTCCGTGCAAGTCGGGTCCGACCCGCCCCGCGCGTAGCAGGACGGGCCCGGCTTGGCGCCGGCGCTCTGGGGCCCCATGCGCAGGAGCCCGCCCTCGTCTATCCAGCCGATGCTCCCGCCGCCCGCGCCTATCGTCACCACGTCGAGCATCGGGAGCGCGAGCCTCAGCCTGTTGACGTCGCCCACGCAGGTCACGAACGGCCTCTTGTCCTTGACGAGCGACGCGTCGAAGCTGGTCCCGCCCATGTCAACCGTGATGCAGTCCGAATACCCCTGGTCGCCGGCGTAGCTCACGCCGGCCACCGGCCCGCCCGCGGGCCCGGAGAGGAGCGTCATGGCCGCGCGATCGCAGGCCACCTCGGGCGACACGACGCCGCCGTTCGACTGCATGATGAGCAGCACTCCCCCGAACCCGAACCCGGCCAGCCTGGCCACGAGGGCCTTGAGGTACCTGGACAGTATGGGGCCGACGTAGCAGTTGAGCACCGTGGTGCTGACCCTGTCGTAGAACCTGATTGAAGGGAGGAGGTCCGCGGAGGCGGTTATATATGCGCCCGGCAGCGCGGCCCTGGCCTCGTCCCTGGCGGCCCTCTCGTGAAGGGGGTTCGCGAAGGAATTCATGAAGCACACGGCCACGGCCTCGACGCCCTCGGACGCGAAAAGATCAAGGCCCGCCCTCACGCTCGCCGGGTCCATCGGAATCTCCTCGGTCCCGTCCCACGCCACGCGCTCGTCGACGGGCCAGCGGAGGAAGCGGTCCACCAGCGGCCGCACGTTCCGGTAGAAGTTGTTGTACTGCTCCTCCCTTATCCCGCGCCTCATCTCGAGCGCGTCCCGGAACCCCGCGGTCGTGAGGAGGCCGGTCCTGGCGCCCGTGTTCGTGAGCACGGCGTTCGTCGTGACGGTGGTCCCGTGGACGATTGCCGCCACGTCGCGCAGGAATTCGGCGACGCCCGCGCCCCTGTCCGCGGCCATGAGCTCGAGCCCGGACATGGTGGCGATTGACGGGTCGTCCGGCGTGGAAAGGACCTTGTATATCCTCGTGGAGCCGTCGTCGGCGAACAGAAGGAAATCCGTGAAAGTGCCGCCGACGTCGATGCCAATCCTGAATTTCATCGGGAC
The DNA here is from genome assembly GCA_041308285.1 of Planctomycetota bacterium. Taxonomy (GTDB): domain Bacteria; phylum Planctomycetota; class JAKEIC01; order JAKEIC01; family DYIT01; genus PPR-0505. The sequence continues at coordinate 3,037 of JBFZBV010000362.1, forward strand.
CTCCTGCACAGCCTGAAGCCGGGATTATATAATTTCCGCTCGGGGGAAAACCAACACCAAAGGAATCCGTAGCGGCATGCCTGTCCCGCGGCGCGGCGCGGCCCGGCGCCGCGCGCGGGGCGCGGGCCGGGCGCCGTGGTGGGGATACTGGCGGAGAGGCTGGGATTCGAACCCAGGGTAAACCGTTAGGCCTACAACGGCTTAGCAAGCCGCCGCATTCGGCCGCTCTGCCACCTCTCCATGGCCGTTTTACCGGGCCGGCGTCGATTCTAGGCCGCGCCTCACGCGCTGTCAACACAAGTCCTCGGAGGCCGGTCCCTGCGGCACGGGATTCTGGTAGAATGCCCGCATGAAAGCCCGGATTGTCAACAGCCGCGGATCGTCCGCGAGGATTGCGTGGTCGTACAAGACCGGCAGCTGAGTGTTCTGCAGGCCGGCCCCGTGCGGCGGGCATCGGCTCCTGGTCGCTTCGTGCGACCGGTCCATCTACTGCCTCGACATGCGGACCGGCATGCGGGTCTACAGGTTCTCCGCCGCAGCCGGCGCGTACCACTCCTCCCCGGCCGTCTCGGGCCGACTGGCCGTGGCAGGGAACGACGACGGGAAGGTCTACTGCATCGAGACTGCTTCCGGCCGGCAGGCCTGGGCGGCGGACGTGGGATCGCCCGTGTGGACGGCTCCCCTCTGCGCGCGCGGCCGCGCCGTGGTCGGGACGTTCGACGGCAGGCTCGTCGCCATCGGCCTGAGGAGCGGATTAGTAATCTGGTCCAGGAAGGCCGGGAACAGGTTCTACCTGTCCGATCCCGTGCTGCACGAGGGGCTCGTGATTGCCGCCACGACCGACGGCCGGATTCACGCGGTCGACCTCTCGAGCGGGAGGCCGGCCTGGAGCCGCAAGGCGCCGGGGAAGCTCCTGGGCGGGCCGGCCCTGCGGGGTGGAGTGCTGTATTACGCCACGACGTCGGGAATCTGCGAGGCGGTAGACGCGGCCACGCGGAAGGCCGTCTGGTCCCGCAGGCTCCAGGGCGGGACCATATACGCCCCCGCGGTGTCGGCTGCCTCCGTCGCGGTGGGGACGGGCCGGGGGGCGGTGTACTGCCTGGACCGCCGCACGGGGGAGGAGCGCTGGCGGTTCACGAGCATTGGGAGGGGCGGATTCTGCGCTTTCGCAGGGGGGGACGCAATCGCGGCGAGCTGGAACGGCCGCGTGTGCCGCCTGAGCGGCCGAGACGGAAGCGTCGTGTGGACGCTGAAGACCTTGAGCGACGTGCGCGGCTTTCCGCTGCTCCTCGGGGGCTCGATGTACGTCGGTTCGCTCGACTTCCGCCTGTACGCCGTGGAGCGGGTCTGAAGGCGGGACGCCCGGCCCGGCCTTCCGGAAACACCCCGAATCGGCTTGCCATCCGCCGTCATTGCGAGCGCCCGCCCGCGGAACGGGCGGGCGCTCGCAAGAAGAGAGATGGATATCGCTCGCAAAGCGAGAC
>JBFZBV010000363.1:0-5073 GCA_041308285.1 Planctomycetota bacterium
GGTCCTTCGACGCTTCGTGGGCGGCGGCAGCGCTGCTGCTCGCGGCGACGGCCGTGCCCGCCATGCTGGCAATCGCCTCCGCCGTCCGCAGACCGGCCTCGGCAGGGCAGCCCGCCCGCGCACTTGCCTTCGCCTCCGCCTTCTTCTTCGTCACGCTCTCGCCCGTTTCCAACGTCCTCGTCCCCATGGGCACGCTGATGGCGGAGAGGTACCTCTACATGGCCGTGCTGTCGGCCGCGGTCTTCTGGGCGGTGCTCCTCGAGAGGGCCGTCCCGGGCCCGGGGGCGGGGGCGCTCAGGCGGGCGCTGCCCTTCGCTGCGCTCGCCCTGCTCGTGGCCGGCCTCGGGCTCAAGACCTTCGACCGCTGCGGCGTGTGGAAGGACAGCGCATCGCTCTGGGAGGACACGCTGGAGAAGTCGCCCGGCCGGAGCCACCACACGGCGCACTTCAACCTCGGCAACTTCCACATGGAGGAGGCCGCGCGCCTGGGGAAATACGCCGGCAGGAAGTCCCTGGAGGCGGCCCTGGCGCAGCTCAAGCTCGCGCTCTCGACGACCCACGAGTCGTACAACTACGACTACTCCCGCGTCCACGCCGCGATGGGCACCGTGATGAGCCTGATGGGCGAGAGGGACGAGGCTCTCAGGCACTTCGACGCCGCCCTCCTCATGAACGAGGCGAACATCGGGACCGCCGCGAACGAAAACATCAGGGAAGGCGAAATCATCGCGAGGGCCGACATATTCCTCAACAAGGGCGAGGCGCTCAGCAAAGCTGCCGACCCCAGCCTGTTCGAAGGGGCGGTCAGGTGCTTCCGGCAGGCGGTCGATCTCAACCCGGACCTCGCCCCGGCATGGCTGAACCTCGGCCTTCTCAAGTACAAGACTTCTGGCGAGGAGGCGGGCAGGGCCGAGGCCCGGAGAATGATTGAGAAGGCGGGGACCCTCGACAAGTACCTCGACGAGGTGCCGCTCAACCTCGGAATCATCGCGTTCAACGAGGGCAGGTCCCCGGAGGCGCTCGCGCTCTTCGACAAGGTGCTCGCGCGGAGCCCCGGAAACCTCGACGCGCGGTTCTACCGAGCCGGCGTGTTCCTCGGCGCGAGGGAGTACGACAGGGCCAGGGAGGAGTTCGCCCTCATCAGGGACATGCCCGGCGTCGCCCCGGAGTGGTCGGCCAACGCAGCGGCCAAAATCGGCATGGCCTTCGAGCTCGAGGAGAAGTACTCCGAGGCCGAGAGGGTCTATCTCGAGGTGATTTCGAGGACCCCGCCGGAATACGCCGAGGTGGTCGAGGGCGTGAGGCGCAGCCTCTGCGCGCTGTACCTGCTGTTCGGCAACGCGACGTTCGCCAAGGGCGACATGGAGAAGGCCAGGGAGCTCCTGAGCAAGGCCGTGGCCGCGGACCCGTCCAACGAGGACGCGCGGAAGGGCGTAGCCAGGGCGTGCATGGAAATCGGCGTCCGCCTCCTGCAGAAGGCCTCGGATTTGAGGGACGCGGGCGATTCCGCGGGAGCCGCTGCGTGGTACTCGGCCGCGGGGGCGGAATTCAGGGATTCGGCGAAGTTCAGCCCGACGTTCGACGCGTGGTACGCGGCTGCGGAATGCGCGAAGAAGCTCGGCGACGTCGCGGCCGCGGCGGCGGCCCTGGAAAAAGCCCTGGCCATCGACCCCGGGTCGGGCGCCGTGCGCGAGGAGCTGATGAAGTTCTACATCCACAGGGGGGAGGAGGCCCGCTCCGAGGGCAGGCTCGAGGAGTCGCTCGCGATTTTCGCGAAGGCGAGGGACGTCAACCCCTTCTCGGTCGACCCGCTCAGAATCCTCGCGAGCATCCACGAGAACGCCGCGGCGGCCGCGCAGGAGAGGAAGAGGGATTTCCTCCGCGACGGCGCCTCGGAAGAGGCCGCCGAGGAGAACGCGAAAGCCTCCGCGGCCTTCGCCAGGGCGCTGGAGGCCTACGACGGGATCATAGCGCTGAAGCCGGCCTCCGCGGCCGACCTGTCGTCAAAGGCGCGAATCCTCTCCCAGATTGGCCGCACCGAGGAAGGGCTCGCGGTGTTCCGCCGGCTCATGGACCTCTTCCCCAAGGACGGCAACCACTGCCACAACGCGGCCCTCCTGCTCATCAAGCTCGACAGGGAAGAGGAGGCGCTCGAGCTGCTAGAGAAAGGGCTCCGCGACGCCCCCGACCACACGAGGCTCCGCGAAGCCCTGGCGCAGACGCTCCTGCGAAGGGGCCTTCTGCTCAACACGGCGTTCCTCAAGCAGAGGGAAGCTGCCGAGGATGCGGTCGGCACGCCGGAGGAGGAAGCCCTGGCCGAGAAGGCCGCCGCCACCGCGGCCGCCGCGGCGCGCCTGCTCAGGAGGCACTCCGAGGTGGACCCCGGCGGATTGGCGCGCGTAAGCACTTTCCTCGGCAGGCTCGAGGGCTTCTCGCTCCTCCGGGAAGCCGCGAAGAAGCTGGCCCTCGGATTACAAGGATCGGCAGGGACCCTAATCAGAGCCCTCGAGGCGGACCCGGGGTCCGCCAAGGCCATGGTGCTCGCAGGGGAAATCATGGAGAAATCCCCGGACCTGGACGAGAGGGAGATTGTGGTCGACGCGCTCTCGAAGCCAGGTCCGGTACGCGAAAAACTCACCCCCGGCATGCAGGACAGGCTGTACAATGCGTCCGTGGCGCTCGCGGGCGAAAGGTACAGGAGAGGGCTGGCCGAACTCCGCGCCGGAGCAGCGGACCGCGCCGCGGCTGAGCTCGCGAAGGCCGTCCGCCTGTGGCCGCAGTTCCCGTATTCCCATTACCACCGGGCCGCAGCGCTCGAGAAGCTCGGCCTCGGCGCCGAAGCCCTCGAATCCTACCGGGCCTGCGCGGACATCCTCGAGCGACAAATCCCGGGCCTCGAAGGCGAAAGCCGGACGCTCGCCGAGGACACGCTCCAGAGCGCCAGGGAATCCATCGGGCGCCTGGAGGGAAAAAAGGACTGAGCCTCCCTCTCCGTCCGAAAGGCTTGTATAATTTATTAATCCGGCGTAAGATACGCCGAGCACGGGCTCCGGGCCGGCGCCCGGAAATGTAATCGTCCCGGCCTCGGCCGGGACGGCGGACGTTGTGGGGCCGGGAATTGGGCCAGGATTTTGAGATATTTTCCGAGGTCGTGCTCTCCCGCAAGCTCATGACGCGCGAGCAGCTCGACGAGTGCGTCGAACTCCACCGCGGGCTGATGGCGAGGGGCATGGAGAAGCCCCTGGCGGCCATCGCCCTCGAGAAGGGCTTCCTCCCGGAGGTCAAGTACCGCGAAGTCCTCAAGCTCGTCCGCTGGAAGCAGAACCAGAAGAAGGACGAAGCCTTCGCCGAAGTGGCCGTCCGCAACGGGTACATCACCAAGCCTGAGCTCTTCTCCTCCCTCGAGATCCAGGTCAAGAAATTCGAGCTCGAGGGCAAGGTCATGCCGCTCTCGAAGGTCCTCCTCGAGCGCGGCCTGCTGGATGCCGATCAGGTCAGGCTGATTGAAATCGAGATAGACAAGTCCGGGAAGGACCTCCTCGACCTCTTCGCAGACACGTTCGACCCCCTGAGAACGCCCGTGCCGGACAAGGTCGTCTCCGGGGGGGACCCCGACATGACCCTCGGGCCGGACGTCGTGGAGATTGTGAACCTCTCCGATCTCAAGGAGGAGGGGGAGGAATCCGGCGAGGCCCGGCAGGTGATCGAGGTCGAGGAAGTGGGAGAAATGTCCGCTGACGCCGCCCTGCCGTCCGACGAGGTCGTCGAGATACTGCCTGAGAACGCCCTCGTCAGGGAGACTCCCGCCCGGCAAGCCCCGGCTGAACCCGGGCCTGCCCCCGATTCGCCGGACGCGGAGGCCGCCGAAGGGGGCGAGGAGACGATTACCGAACTGCCGCCGGAGCCCGCCGCCGGGCCGAAAGCCGCTGCCGAGGATTCCGCCAAGGAGGACTCGAAGAAGGTCAAGGCCAGGAAAGCGGGGAAGACCGCCAGGGCCGCGGCCGCGGAAAAACAGTCGGAGAAGCCGGCGGAGGATGCCTCGTCGCGCGAGCCGCGCAAGCCGGCGTCCGCCCGCAAGCCGTCCTCCATCAGGGCTCCATCTCAGGGCGGGAAGCTCGTGTCGAAGGGGATGATTGCCGGCATGGCGGGCTGCCTCGCCCTGCTCCTCGCGGGGGCGGCCGTCTTCGCGTTCGTCATATTACCCAAACTGAGCGGCGGAAAGACGCCATCAGGCGGCGAAGGCGCCCCGGAAGAACCCGGGGGCGGGACCGGCGGCGAATCCGGGTCCGGGACGGGCGGGTCCGGAGGCACCGGGTCGGGGAGCCCGGACGAGGTGAAGAAACCCGGGCCGGACGGGACCAAGAACGCGAAGCCCGGCGACGAGGGGGACGGGACGTCCAAGCCGCCGGATTCCACCCCCCCCGACTCGCCCCGGAAGCCTGAGGACAAGGCTGAAAAGGCCGCAGCCGAGGCGCTCGCGAGCGCGGAGGAGAAGCGCGCGGCGGGCGACTACGCCGGCGCCGTCGCGGACCTGGAGAAGGCGGCTGAAGCCAGGCCGGCCCCGTCCGGCGGAAAGGCTTCGGCCCTGCTCGAGACCGTGCGGAAGGAGGCCCGGTGCGCCGGGCTCCTCAAGGGCGCGCTGGCGGACATGGACGCCGGGGACCTGGCGGCGGGCAAGGAGAAGGTCGCCCAGGCCGCCGCCCTAGCCGTGCTGCCGGACGCCGTCGCCGAGGCCAGGACCAGGGCCGGCGACGAGGACAAGTACGCGTCCGAGATTGTCGATGCCGAGAGGCTCCTCGGCGAGGGGAAGTACGACGAGGCCTCGGAGGCCTACGGCAGGGCGGAAGGCCTTTTCCCCAGGCCCGAGGCGGCGAAGGGGCGCGCGCAGAGCCTGTTCGAGTCGGGCTTCGAGAAGGCCGCGAAGGAGGCCGAAGAAGGCAGGCCCGCCGAGGCGCTGGCCCTGCTCGACCGGGCCAGGCTCAGGCTCGAGTCCGCGGGCCTCGCGATACCGGAGAAGTTCGCCGCCCTCAAGGAGAAGGTCTCGGCGGTCGTGAGGGATGCGGAGAAGAAGGC
>JBFZBV010000364.1:0-2676 GCA_041308285.1 Planctomycetota bacterium
GATAAACACCGCTTTCGCGCTGCTGTTCCTCGACCGCGCCACGGCCCCCGTGATAATCGCGCGATATAAATAGGAATCCTTCGGCTTCACCAGTCACTCTGTTCCGGATTGGGAGGGCGAAGCTCCGCTGAGCCGCTCGATGCCTCGCAAGCCGCTGGAAGGCCGCGCTCTCGAAGGCTCTGCGAAGACTGCTTCTCCGCACATGAAGCGGAGGAGCCGCGCGGCCTTCGTCCCGGACAATTCCCCTCGCATGGCCTCTCTGATTCCCGGAGGGGGAGAGGGATTCGCGGGGAGAGAGCCTGCCCCGGTTCCTTCGAAAGCATCCTGCCCCGCCCTGCTCGCATCGATTGCGCCCCTTTGGAGCGCTCCGCATCGTGAGAGATTCGGGGATTTTTTTTGAATATACCGGCGCCTCGACGGTCATAGAATGCAAAGGGGCGCAGGAGGAGAAACGAAAATGCAGTCCGACGAAGCTCTCGCAGAAGCATTGAAATTGAAGGCCCTCGCGGGGGCGTGCGTCCTGTGCGTATTGGCGGTCGGCGCGTTCGTCGTCATGCCGGGGCGGGACGCCGACCTATGGATGGCGGACCCCGCGGCGGATGCATCCGCCGGCACGCACGGATTGGGTTCCGGCGCGGGCTCCGAGGCGGGCTCCGCCGCCGGAAGCGGGCTGGAGCCGGGCGGGAACGGCGTCGGCACCGAGGGGAACCCGCCGCAGGCCGGGGCGGCGCAGAAGCCCGCGAGCGGAACACGGCCGGAACGGATCGAGGCTTCGTTCGCGGTCCGCGACCGGGACTCGCGCCCCATGCCGGGCGCAACCGTCTACGTCATGGAGCCGATGCACGTGCAGGTCATGTTCACCGGCGGATTGCTGGCCTGGAAGGACGTCGTCGACCCCGAAGGAACATGGGAATTTTCGGGGGAAAGCCTCTGCGCCAAGGGGATTTCAGGCCCCGACGGGAAGGTCCGAATCTCCCTCCCTGCCGGCGTGCCCGAAAGGGCCTCTGCGTGCGTTTACCACCCGGATTACCTGCCCGTTTTCCTCGCACGAATCGGAGCGAAGGCCAGGGAGGCGGGCGGGGAACTGGATGTGGACGTTCCGATGCGCGAGGGGCTGTGCTTGAGCGGGCATGTCAGGTCGGGATCCGGAGCTGCGGTTCCAGGCGCATTCGTCGGGCTCCAGATGCTGGACGAGAAAGACTGGCCTTTCAGGCCGAGGAGGCCCGGGCACGTGAAGTGCGCGCGGACCGGCCAGGACGGCCGCTACAGGATTTCCGGGCTTGCGGATGGCAGGTACACGGTCGCGGCCTGGTCCGCGACCCTGCCGCCCGAGGAGGAGGAAGTCGTACTGGACGGGAAGGATGAGATTCGAAGCCTTGATTTCCGCCTTCTCGAAGGCGAGGACCTCGAGGTCCTCGTCGTCGACACCAGGAGCCGGCTGCCCTGGCCCGGAGCACAGGTCCGACTGAGGAAGGCCGGCGAACCCGGGGAGGGGAGCGGCATAGAGAACCCGATCCTCGATTCGAAGCTCGCGGATTCGGAAGGCAGGGTCGTGTTCGAAGGGCTCAAGCCCGGGAGGTACCTCGCGACCGCAGTGCCTCCGGACAGGGCGAAAGAGACGAACAGAACCCCGCCGTCCTTTTCGACGAGCGCGGTTTTTGAGACCGGCATGGGAGGCGAGCTCGAAATCGAACCAATCGTCCCCTTCGACGGGACGGTGGTCGACGCGGGCTCGGGCATGCCCGTTGCGTCGTTCCGTGCGTCGCTCAGTCCCGAATGGCAGGAGGATCCGCCCTGCGAAGCATCGAACAACAGGGACGATCTCTTCCGCCAGGATTCGAAGGACGGCAGGTTCTCGTTCGAGGACGCCCGGCCTGGCCCATGGCGGCTCGAAATATGCGCCAACGGTTTCCACCCGGTATCCATGCCCATGTCACTGCCTGCCTCGGGACCTGCCGAATCCGTTCGAATAGAGCTCCGGCCGGGAAAGGAGCGAATCTCCGGGGCCGTTCTCGACGATTCCGACTCGAAGCCCGTGCCCGGGGTCAAGGTGGCCCTGTACGAGTGGTTCTCGTCCGGCTGGGGCAACTGGACGGAATCCCTGACCGACGCGAACGGCGCATACTCTCTGGAGGGCGCACTCGGCGCCGGCGACGCCCGGTGGATTTCCTTCGAGAAGGCCGGATACGTCCCGCTCAGGATTGAGATGGACGCGTCCATCGCGATGCCGGCTGCGGCGCCGACAGCCCGGCTCGTCAAACCGGGCGAAATCCGCGGAGTCGTGAGGGACGCCTCCGGACTGGCCGTGTCCGGTTCCAGAGTCTTGGCCAGGAAGGCCAATGAAATGCCCAAAGCCGCGCACGTCGGCCTGACCGGCCCTGACGGCTCGTTCGCAATCCCGAACCTCGAGCCGGGGATGTACAAGGTATCCGGAATCGAAGGACTCGTCGCGGTCGAACCTGGCAGGGCAACGGAGATAGAAATCGTCAGAAAGCCCTGAGGCAGGCCGATTATTCGCCTCTTCGCCAGAATCTGTGGGCTGGAAGCCGCCGGGGCCTCCGCCGCCTGCGCATGTTCCGGCCATCGAGTCCGGTGCCGTTCGCGCCCTTGCTGGATTGGGCGCGAACGCACCGGACTGGGTGCCAGAGGCGCCTGTATTCAACCGAAAACTGGCGG
>JBFZBV010000365.1:0-2820 GCA_041308285.1 Planctomycetota bacterium
TCATTGCGAATCCCTTCGATGCTTTCCGGGATGAAGCAATCTCGTCCTTGATGAGATTGCTTCGTCGCGCTGCGCGCTCCTCGCAATGACATCTAATATATTGCTGTTCAATATGTTGCGAAATGATGGAAAGACCAGCCCCGAAATTTTCGAGGCAGAGACACAGAGGGGAAGCAAGAGTGTACGGAGGGAGGCAGGCGATTCCTCCACGCAGCGCTAATGTTCCAATCAGATTCGTCGCGCTGCGTACTCCCCTTATCTCCAAGGGGAAGAGTTCGATAGGACTTCTGTCCTGCTGGCCCGGATTGAGGGGCTCATCCCTGCAGCATGTCCACGGGCATGCTCTGGACGATTTCCCGGACCCGCCCGGCGCATTCCGTCATGCGGATGCGCACCTGCTCGGGGAACTTGCTCACGCGCTTCAGCAGTCGGCGAAGGGCTTTCTCGTCGAAGTCGCCGAGGCGGTCGAAGACGAGTTCGATTGCCGACTTGTTCTTGCGCAGGTAGGACCGGATTTTCTTGGACAGCTTCCTGCCGTTCACACGGTCCAGCGTCCCCTTGAGGCTCAGGACCGCGGATTCGTCGCCCCACTGTATGTCCAGCTGTAGCAGGTTCGACAGGCTCTTCCCGCGCAGGTACCCTGCGACGAGGTCCCGGGCGGACATGCGGTATTTCATCGTGGTTGTCCTGGGCTGGGACACGCTTTTCCCCGTCTCGATGAGGCGTTTCTCCCGGAGCGCCATGAAGTAGGTGACGAAGTTCGACGCCCTTTCCTTCAGGGCCGCGGGGCCCAGGACCCTGTCGTACTCCCTGAGGACCATGCGCGTCTTCGAGAGCACATCCGCGTTGTGCGCGAACCTGAGCATCGCGTTCGAGACCCTGCGCAGCATGGATGCGTCGCCCTCGAGCGACTCCTTCCGCATCTTCATGAACGGGTCGAGCCGGCCGGACATCCTGCTGATCCCCCTGATGACGGTCTCGCACCGTCTGAGGAGCCATGAGCCCTGGACGTCGTAGTCGTAGCGGAAGGCCGCCCTGAGCACACGCTCGGATTCCTCGGGCGGGAAATTGGGGTGGCGGAACCAGATTCGGTGCTGCCCGTGCTGCTCCTCGTACGGCACGTCGGTCAGTAGCCCCTTTTCCGCGTAGTCCTGGTAGAGCCGCGTGCCGGGAATCGGGCCGAGCTGCATGAACTGCACGAAGTCGGACTCGAGGCCGACGACGTACCGGATGTCTTCCCAGATGTTCTCGGGAGTGTGGTGCTCGAGGAAGAGTATGCCTGACGCCAGGGTGCTTATGCCCCATCCGCGCAGGTCGCGAATCATCGCCTTCATGTCGATTCCGCGGTTCTTGTCGAACTCGACGCGTTTCGACTCCACCCCTATCCATACGAAATGCACCCCGAGCCGGGCCAGGAATTCGACTCCGATTTGCTTAATCGTCTCGGCCGAGCTGAACATGGCGAAGCGGTACGGCTTCCCGTGCGTTTCCATGAGGCTCAGGAGCTCGCGGGCGCGCTCGGGCCTCTTCAGGAAGTTCTCGTCCATGATGAAGAATTCGGTGAAACCGCGCTTCTTCTCGATCTCCAGGCAGATGTCGAACAGCTCGCGGCCCGTGTCGAAGTACGGCGTGTACTCCTTGCCGAAGAAATGGGACGTGGCGCAGAACCTGCAGGCGTTCGGGCAGCCCACGCCCGGGATGAGCACCGCCGAATCCGTCCTGAGGGGCACGCCGAGCACGCGCTTCTGGAACCCCGAGGCCAGGATGGGATGCTTGAGGGGCCGCATGGGGTTCTCGCCGAGGAGCCGGCGGAACCAGCGCACGCCCTCCCCCCTGCAGATGTAGTCGTGCTCGATCATCTGCTCGACGCCGGGCACCGAAGTCCCGTGCCCGCCGAGGGCGATTTTCGAGCCGGGCGCGTGCTTGCGCACCAGCCGCGCCATGTGCCGGGCCTTCTCGAAGTTCGGCACGATGAACGAAATCCCCACGATGTCGTATCCCTTGCGGATCTCGCGGACGAAATCCTCTTCGGTCGGGAAATCCAGCACCTTGGCCGGCGCCTCGATGTTCTCCGCGATGAGATACAGCCCGAAGCTCTGGTGGTGGAACCTGAGCGAGAACAGGCCCTGTTCGCGGGTGATTTGGTTGTGGAACAGCTCCATGCGGTTTTCCTTGCGGCCGAACCTGTCGTCCACGCCGTAGGGCGCGAAGACCGAGGAGAGGAGGATTTTCATCCGGGAATCCTTGAAAATTCCTGCGCCGGCCCGCACTGATGCCGCTGATGGCCGCGGCGGCGCTTGAAAAGCGGGGCGGGTCAAAGCTTCGCCCTGCTCCGTGCCTTGCCGAACGCTATGGCCGCCGGAACGCTCGGGAAAATCCACCAGCGGCCGCACGCCTTGCACAGCCAGCTCTGATGGGTTCCCTCGCAGCCCGGCTTGCACCCCTTGTGGCAGGGAAGCTGCTTGATGACCATGGGCTTCCTGCACGAAGGGCAGAGCCTGAAGGCCGATTCAACGGAACTGGACTGGTATGTTTTCCCCATGTGGCCGCCTCGCGACAAATGCTATTCTTCGAACGTCTTCCACATCTTGGTGCCGTGGTTCATCCTGTAATCGAAGCAGTAGGGATTCGAAACCAGGATGTTCAGCACCTCCTTGTGCGTCTTGTCCAGCCGATCGCAGATCTCCGTTATCGTCAGGGGATGCAGTCCGAGCAGGTTCTTGAGCTTGTCGAACAGGGCTGACTCGTCCATCCGGGCCTCCTTCTCATCCGGGCGCCGCCGGGCATGCCGGGCGGCGCCGATTACACGGGGCTCAGGCG
>JBFZBV010000366.1:0-2711 GCA_041308285.1 Planctomycetota bacterium
GGACCACGACGGTCGTCGGGTTCCTCAAGAAGATCACCGGCCTCGAATCCGTGAACATGGGCGACGTGTTCAGGGCCATGGCCGCGGATCTCGGCATGGACGTCGTGGAGTTCGCGGATTACGTCCGGGCCCATCCCGGAATCGACGAGGACGCCGACCGGAAGCAAATCGAGATTGCCCGGCGCGGACGCGTCATACTCGAGGGCAGGCTCGCCGGGTTGATGGCCGGCAGGGCCGGCGCGGACGCGTACAGGGTCTGGATAGGGTGCGACGTGCGGATTCGCGCGGGCCGCGTCGCGCGCAGGGAGGGGCAGGACCAGGAGGAGGCCCTCAAGGGCGTCCTCCGCAGGGAAAAGGCCGAGCGGGAGAGATACCTGAGCCTGTACGGCTTCGACCTCGAGGACATGTCATGCTACGACCTCGTCGTCGATTCCGCAGGAATGCAGGCCGAGCGGATAGCGCGGATGATTGCCGGGAAGGCGGGGTTCGACGCCGGGTCCTGACGCGCGGCCCGTCAGGCCTTCGGCTTCTCCATGACGTCCTCGAGCTTGCGCATTATGAACTCGAGCTCGTACATCTCGATTGTGTCGCTCTCGCGGAGGCTGTCGAAGTTCGAGAGCTTGAGCCCGCACTCGAACCCGTCCTTGACCTCCTTGACGTCGTCCTGGAAGCGCTTGAGCGAGGACACCTTCGCGCGGTCGTGAATCACCTTGCCTTCCCGCTTGACCCTCGCGAAGTCCTTGCGCGTTATCACGCCGTCGGTCACCATGCAGCCCGCGACCGTGCCGCCCTTTGAGAGCTTGAACACCTTCCTGACCTCGGCGTGCCCGGTGACCTTCTCCTGCTCCACCGGCTTGTGCTTGCCTTCGACGAGCTTCTTGATGTCGTCGACCGCCTGGTAGATGATGTCGTAGATCTTGACGTCGACCTTGCGCTCCTCCGCAAGCGTCCTGATTCGCTCGTTCTCGACGACGTGGAACCCGATTATGAGCGCCTTGGAGGCCTCGGCGAGAAGCACGTCGGATTCGGTTATCGCCCCGACGCCGGCGTGCAGGACCTTTATCTTCACCTCCGCCGTGGAGAAGGCCTCGAGCTGCCCCCTCAGCGGCGCGATGGATCCCTTGACGTCCGCCTTTATGATGATGGGGATTTCGCTCGCCTTGCCCGCCGAGATTGCGGCGAACAGGTTCTCGAGGCAGACGAGCTTCGTCTCCTTCGTGTCCGGGGCGTCGATTCTGCCCTGCGCGATGTTCTTCGCCTTCTCCTCGCTTATGGCCGCGATGAACGGGTCGCCCGCTTCCGGCACGCGGTCCAGGCCGGTCACGTCCACCGGCATCGAAGGCCCGGCCGTGTCCACCTGGCAGCCCTTGCTGTCATCCAGGGACCTCACCCTCCCCACCGCCTTGCCCGCGAGGAGGAAGTCGCCCTTCCTGAGCGTGCCGGACTTCACGAGAACCGTCGCGACCACGCCCTTGCCCTCGGTCAGCCTCGCCTCGAGAACGCTGCCGCCCGCGGGCGCGTCCCAGTCGGCCTTGAAGTCCTGGACCTCCGCGACCAGCAGAATCATGTCGAGCAGCTCGTTGATCCCCGTGCCCCTGGTGGCCGAGGTCTCCACGAGCGGCGACTCGCCGCCGAATTCCTCGGGCAGGAGGCCGATGGACGCGAGCTGCTGCTTTGTCTTTATCACGTTCGCGTTCGGCAGGTCCACCTTGTTGAGCGCGATGATGATGGGCACTCCTGCGGCCTTGGCGTGGCTCAGCGCCTCCTCGGTCTGGGGCATCACCCCGTCGTCCGCGGCCACCACGAGCACCACGATGTCCGTCACGTGCGCCCCCCTGGCCCTCATCTCGGTGAACGCCGCGTGGCCGGGCGTGTCCAGGAAAGTGATCATCCTGTCCTTGTAGGACACTTCGTACGCGGCCATGTGCTGCGTGATTCCGCCCGCCTCCGAGGCCTGAACGTGCGTCTTCTTGATTGCGTCGAGAAGCGAGGTCTTGCCGTGGTCGACGTGGCCCAGGAAAGCGACAACCGGAGGCCGGGACCTGACGTTCTCCGGCCGCGACTCGAACCTGGCCTTCTCCTCCTCGAGCATCTCGGCCTCGCCCTTGGCCTTCTTGAACCTGATGCCCCTGTTGAACTCCATGCCTATGAGCTCGACCGTCTCCTGCTCGAGCGTCCCGTTGATGTGGCTCTTGATGCCGTTCTGAATCAGAAGCCCCAGGATTTCGCCGGCTTTTATGCCGAGCATCTGGGAGAGGTCCTTGACCGTGACGGGCAGGTTCACGACCACCGTCGAGTCCCTTGGCGGGACCGTGGCGACCTGCTTTTGGTCGCCCGTGAACTTCATCCTGCGCTTGATGGACCGGACGGGCCTGCGGGCGGGCCTGATTAGGCCGAGGGGCGAGGCGGCCACGCCCTGGGCGGCGTCGTCGACCTGTTCGAGGTCGCTCTCGAAGAACCGGCTCCCCCTGAGCTTGCGTATGATTTCGGCGCCGTCCAGCTTCCTGCGCCCCTTGCGCCTCTCCTTCCTCTTGGTCCCTGCGGCCCTGTCGCCCTCCTCGATTTGCTTGAACTTGTCGCGGGCCGTCGCGAGGTCCCAGGAAACCGCGTCCGTGCCCGCAGCGGGCGCTGCCGCCGCCGGCGCCACGGGCGCCGCGGCCGGCGATTCCACGACCGGCGTCTCGGCCAGGGCGGTCTGCGCCGCGGCTGCG
>JBFZBV010000367.1:0-2542 GCA_041308285.1 Planctomycetota bacterium
CCTATTTGAGCAATGGAAAGCAGAAACCAAGGCAATTATCGAAATGATGATAAAACATAATCCCTAGCCGCTACTCATTTTAAATTCGGCTTTTTCAGTAAATAGAACTGCGGAATGTAGGCCAGGAATCCTGGTGCGCCGCGCTTAAGATTCCTGGCACCGTGCCGCCCGCAAAACGTCCTTGCCCCGCGAACTCGCGCTTGAATCCGCAGGGGCAATAGGAGAGCATCTTGCATCAAGGCCCGATCAGGCCGGTCTCACGGAGGCACATGCGCGTCAAAATAAGAATTCCCAAGAGCCGTCGATTGTTGGGGGAACCTTTCTGGAGAACGTTTCCCACTTCAGGAATTCTTAAGTTGACGCGCATTGCGCAGGACCGGATGCCGGCATCTAGTCTGACTCGTCCATATCCTTGTCCGCCGGGCCGGGTTCGCGGAGGAAGGAAAGCTGCATGGTCTCGAAGTCTATTACCGCCGCGTGCCGCTTGAGAAAGGAGCTCCCAATCAAGCCGTGAAGTCCGTCAGGGCCTCCCGCGGTCTTGACCGCCGACAGATCCATGCAATGGCAGGGCGGAGATAGGAGTTCGGCGTCGCCTAGACTGAAACTCGGAATCGCGAGCTTTGACACTGTGTGAGAGGAGGTCCCCAGGCCCTTGGCGTCGTGCTTCCTGCTCGAGGGATCCTCCTCCAGATTGAGGCGGGATGCCTCGGTGCTATCGAGAATCAGATAGCTGTTTGCGGCCGTATCCACGACAAGACGGATATTATTCCCGCCGATTCGCGCCTTGACCAGGAGATGCCCGGTGGAAGACAGCGAGAACGGGACTGAAGTCCGCTTCGAAGCCGGCTTAGCGGTCATTTAATCCGTCCTTTCGGATTCATCCGGTTTTTTTCCGCCCTGCCTCCGGCCGGGAAACTCGTCCGCCCGGCCTCCTATCCCGGAGGCGGCTGCCTCGATTTCTTCCTGGCCGACGCGGCTGCGAGGTTCCAGAGGGTGAGGACCGCGTCGCGGCCGCGGATCTTCTTGCCCTCGCTCCTCCCGCGCGGCCTGTACGAGACCGGGACCTCGATGATTCCGCCTCGGCCCGAGGCTTCCACCAGAAGCTCCGCCTCTATCCCGAACCCGCACGAGCGGAGAATCATGGATCGGGCGAGTCGCCTCGAAAAGCACTTGAGGCACGTCTCGGCGTCCGTCATGTCCTGGCCTGCCGCCGCGCTGGACGGGAGGCGCATGAGCATGTTGAAGAGGCCGTACAAATTGGACGCGGGCGGCCGGGCGAGGAACCTCGATCCGAAGCAGGCCTGCGTCCTCCCCTCCAGGACCGGCATTGCCACCGGGACGATGTCTGCCGCGTCGTACTCGAGGTCCGCGTCGTAGATTATCACCGCGTCGCCTGCCGCCGCCTTGAATCCGTCGCGGACCGAAAGGCCCTTGCCGCCGTTCCCGGCGCGGGTGATTATTCTCAACGCCCCGTTCGAGGCGACATCCCCGAGAATCCCCGCAGTCCCGTCCGTGGACCCGTCGTCCACGGCGATGAGCTCGATTTCGAACGGCGCGCGCAGTGCGAGTACGGACTCCACCGCGGCCCGCACGGTGCGCGCCTCGTTGTAGACCGGCATCACGACGCTCAGCTTCATGGGCACGTCATTCCCCCCGGATGCTTTCTATTGCCTTGGCCTCTGCATCGGGCTTTCCCGCTCCTTGCGCGCCGGGATTCGCAGACGCCGGGTTCCGGCCCGTAAGGGATGAGTGTATTATAGAGCCGCGGACGTTCCGGAGGACACTCTTTGGGGGGACGGGAATGGCATCGGCAGGCGAAATCATATCCCAGCTGAGAGCCGCGGCGAAGCCCGGGGCGCTGGAGGGCATGAAGAGGTTCGCCATTGCCGGCGAGGGCCGCCTGGGCGTTTCCGTGCCGGACATGCGGAAAATCGCGAAAAAGGCCGGCAGGGACCACGCCCTGGCGCTCGATCTGTGGAAGACCGGGATTCCCGAGGCCCGGATAGTCGCGGGGCTCGTCGGCGACCCGGCGGAATTGACTTCGGAGCAGATGGACGACTGGGCTGCGGACTTCGAATCCTGGGACGTCTGCGACCAGGTGTGCATGAACCTTTTCGACCGGTCGCCGCTGGCGTGGAAGAAGGTGCGCGAATGGGCGCGGCGGGACGAGGAATTCGTGAGGAGGGCCTCGTTCGCGCTCATCGCCTCGCTCGCCGTGCACGACAAGGCGGCGCCCGACTCGAAGTTCGCCGCGCTGTTCCCGATTATCCGGCGAGCATCGACCGACGATCGGAACTTCGTGAAGAAGGCCGTGAACTGGGCGCTCAGGCAAATCGGGAAGAGGAACAGGGACCTGAACAGGGCCGCTGTCGCCGAAGCCGCGGCCGTTTCGCGAATCGACTCCAGGGCGGCGCGGTGGATAGCCGCGGACGCGCTGCGAGAGCTCGATTCCGAGCAGGTCCGCAGAAGGCTCAAGCGCTGAAGCCGGCGAATCAGACCGGCGGCATGAACGCCCCGCCGCCCGGCGTCTCGATGACAAGCC
>JBFZBV010000368.1:0-17607 GCA_041308285.1 Planctomycetota bacterium
GCTGGGCATGGCGGCGCTCGCCAAGTTCAGGATGAACCCTTTCCGCGAGGAGGTGGAGTACCTCCCGAGGCTCAGGTTCTGGATTGTCAACGTCGACCCGTTCGCGGACTTCGTGGACCTCGAGACGAGGGTCGAGGTCAGCAGGGCGACGAGGCGGCCGGACGAAGCGGAGGCCGGCGCCCGCCCGGTCTCCGCGTGGCGGTTCGACGTGGAGCCGACGGTCTCCGTATCCGGCCTGTGGGGGCCCGCCGCGTTCTCGGCGTGGCTGAGGCCGAGGTTCACGGCGTTCGGGATTTCCGCCCTGCCCGGATCGCCGTCAATCAACAGGACATCGTGCGAGTGGGGCTTCAAGGCGGTGACGTGGGCGTGGAAGCTGTACGAGGCGTCGATTCCGTCCCTGGGCATCGGCAGGCTCCTGCACGTGGTGACGCCCCAGGTTGAATACCGGAGGCTCTTCTCAATCGACGCGCGCCCCGGTGATCTGGTCCGCTTCGACGAGATGGAGGACCTGGATCGTGTCGAGAAGGTGACCTTCAGGCTCGAGAACCGCCTCGAAGCCTGCGGGACTTCCAGAGGCGGCGGGAAATCCGGCGGAGGAAAGGCGGAGTCGAAGGATGAGGTCCTCTTCCTGGACCTGAGCTTCGACTATTTCCCGAAGCCGGACAGGGACAACGGAGGCTCGTGGTTTTCCCCTGTCCGGGCGGAACTCAAGGTCAACCCGTACCGGACGGTTTCAGGCTGGCTCAACGCGGAATACAGCATCGACAGGGGGAAGGTCGATGCGTGGAACTTGGGGTTGTCCGCCGCCGTCGGACCTCTCACCCTCTCCCTGTCGTCCACGAACGTGACCGGGGCCGTTGCGGCGCTGAGCTCCGCGCTCGAGATTAGGTTCAGCCCGCGGTACACGGTGCGCATGCACGAGATTCACGATTTCCGGCGGGGCGAGGTCATCGAGGCGGGCCTCAGGATAAAAAGGAGCTTCCACTGCTGGGTCCTCGAGTTCGGCGCCGTCTACGACCGCGGCGAGCGGAACGTCACGTGGCTCTTCTCGTTCATGCCTTCGATGTTCTCGGAGAAGAACCCGCCTCAGGCGCTGCGCGGCGACGTCTTCGCCGATTGACGCCCGGAACAGGGCCGGTGCGAAGGGGCGCGCCGCCGCGCCGGACGGGGGCCGTGTCCCGGACGGATGCCGGAGGGATTGCGGGGACTGGAGGGGAAGGGTCCGGCCTGCGGGGTCATTTCCTGCCGGCGTACTTGACGACTATCGTGATTGTGATGAACCTCTCCTGGTCGCGGCCGGCGGCCTTGGACGCAGGCGCGGCTTCGCGAGCGAATCCTCCCGGCCCTCCGATTCCGTCTTCCGCGCCGGAGGGGCCGCGATCAGTGTCGCCGGCCTTTCCAAACGCTTCGCCCTGGTCCTGCGAGGGCGCTTCCGGGGAGGGGTGCTCCGGCGAGGGGCCTGCGGTGGAAGCGGGGGCTGCGCCCGCCTTCGGCGCAGGCGCGGGCGACGGGGCCGGCGCAGGCGTCGGGGTCGGGGTCGGAGTCGGGGTCGGCGCCGGGGCTGAAGGGGCCGGAGGCCCGGCCGGCTTGGCCGATGCCGCCTCGGCCGGCGCGGGCTCGTCCTTGGTTTCGGGCGGTTCGGCGCCTCTGCGGCCCTTCTCCCCGTACTGCGGCCTGCTTGCGGATGCCCCGCCTTCGTGAACATAGCCGGACTTCCCGCCGCCTGCCCCTTGGGTCCTCCTTCTCAGAACCCCCTGTTCGAGTTCGACCATGAGCAGGTTGGCGCCCGAGGTGCGCTCTTCCATCCAGCGGTTGCCGTACTCCGGCGATGTCCTGAGCCTTTCGAGGAAGCGCGCGTATTCCGCCGCTGTAAGCCTCACCTCTATCGTGGCCTGCGCGGGCCTGGGATCAGCGTCGCCGCGAACGGCCCCCCCGTCGGGGACGTGCTTGTCCTGGTCCTTGGGGGCGGAATCGCCTTCCTTGGCGTCGGCCTTGGCGTCGGCTGCGTCTTTCCGGAGCCCGCCCGATTTCATGGCGGGTGATTTGCCGGAGTGGCGGTTCACGGCCATTTCGAGGAGCTCGTGCACGGCGTTGACGTCCACCGCGATGTCGCGGGACTGGAGAAGCACGGTTGCGGCGGGCGGCGCGGCTTTCGCCCCTGGCGACCGGCCCGACCTGCCCATTGTCACCTTGTCGACCCTCGAACGGCCTTCGCCGGCGCTTCCAGGCGCGGCGGGTTCGCTTTCCTGGCGCTCCGCGCCCTTGTCGGTCCCGGAAGGCGCCAGATTGTCCTTCAGGCGCCGTCCCCCTTCCATTTCGGGGGCCTCGCCGCCTTCGGCGTCCTTGGCCTCCTCGGCTTTGCGTTCCTTGCTCGGATCGCCCGGTTTGAGATTGCCTTCGAGCGCTTTCCGTTTCTCTTCGGCAGGCTCTCCCCAAGCGCCGCCTTTCCCGTCCCTTTCATCGCTCTTGAGCTTCTTCGCGAGAGACTCTTCGGTCAATACATCCAGGCCGTCCTTTTCCGCCTCTGAGAGCTCCTTGCCGGACTGCTTGAGCTTTTCGGCGGGCGAATCAAGCTGTGCGTCGTCGAGCGACAGGGTCCCGGTGCGTAGGCGGGCGGCGGACTCGGTCGGGGGCTTCCGGATTCCCGTACCGGGGTCCTTGAAAATCGTCTTGTAGCCGACCGCGGCGAAGATGACGACGACTGCGGCGGCGCCTATGGCCCTGAGGATGTGGAACCCCCTGGATGACGGCATTGCCGCAGGCTGTTCGGCGATGGATGCCGCCCGGGCCGAGGCGAGGATGTTCCCGGTCAGCCTCGAAGGCGCTTTCATGCGGGGCAGGCCGGACACGAGTTCGACGGTCTTCGCGAGCGAGTCGAGATCCTCCCTGCACGATGCGCATCCTGCGATGTGGGATTCGAACTCAATCCTTTCGTCGCCGGCGAGCATGCCGTCGAGGTATTCCGACATCCGCTCTTTCACGTTGTCGCACTTCATGACCGAGCCCCTGAAAGTTCCTCTGCCGTATGTACTGACGCAGGGTTCGCCGTCAAAGTTCCCCGGAAAAACGGGGAGCGGGCCCGGCGGGGGGCCTGGAGCCGCAACATCATGGCGCTGAATGAATTACGCGGCATTTTCACCCCCGGAAGACATGTATTTCTTCAACTTGTCGCGCAATTCCAGTCTCGCGCGGTGGATTCTCGACCTCACCGTGCCAACCGGCTTGCCGATGATTTCCGCGATTTCCTCGTACGAGAAGCCGTCCACGTCCCTGAGCACAAGCGATTCCCTGAACTCCGGGTCCAGCGACGAGATGGCCGCCTGTATCTTCCCGGTCCTCTCCTCGTCCTCGGCCTTCTTCCACGGGTCGCCCGAGAAATCGCCGGGGTCCAGCGGATTGTCCTCTCCGGCCGAATCGACCGGGGTGAGCGACACCTCCGCCTTGCGCTTCCTCGTCGACAGCCTCCTGGCCTCGGATGCGCAGTGATTGACCGTGATTTTGTAAATCCAGGTGGACAGGGCCGATTTCTCCTGGAAGGTGCCGAGCCCCCCCAGGATTTTCATGAAGATTTCCTGCGTCATGTCCTCGGCCGCGTGCCTGTCGCCGGTGTACCGGAAAACGGTGTTGAAGACGCGGTCCTGGTATGAATGGACGAGTGCCGGGAAGGCGTACTCGTCCTTCTCCCTTATGCGCCTCAGGATCTCCGCGTCTTCGGTCTTGACCCGTTCCAGGGGCATTGGAATCGAGCTCGCTTAGGGAAAACTCCGGGTAAAAGCGACATCGGACCTAGGTTAACATATGAGCAGTGCCATGGAAAGGGGAGCGGTCCGGTCAGATTGAGGGCCTTGCGAAGCGCAGCGCGTCCTCGCGGCGCCTTGCGCCGGCCACTAGCCCGAGCGAGGCGAAGGACAGGATCATCGACGATCCGCCGTAGCTAACGAACGGCAGGGTCAGGCCGGTGACGGGCGCGAGGCCCACCGCCATGGCCGTGTTGACGAACACCTGGAAGACGAGGTACGACACGACCCCGACCACGACGAGCCTGTCGTAGGCGCTCTGCGCCGCCCATGCCACGGAAATCGACAGCGAGAACACCAGGAGGTAGAGAAGCAGGAGCCCCGCGGCCCCGGCGAACCCCCACTCCTCGCCCACGACCGCGAATATGAAATCCGTGTGCCGGAACGGGGTGAAGTTCAGCGTGTTCTGCTCGCCCTTCCTCCATCCCTTGCCGAGCGCGCCCCCGGATCCGACCGCGACCTTGGACTGGATGAGCTGGTACGCCTCGCCTATCTTCTGCTCGTCGCTGTGCCCGCCCTGGGAGAGGAACGCGTCGACGCGTTTGACCTGGTATTCCCTGAGGAGGAAGAAGTAGGAGAACGGCGCCGCGCATGCGAGCACGATGACCGCCGAGGCGAGCGCCTTCCAGGGGGCCCCGGCCGCGTAGAGCATCGCCAGAAGCACCGGGAGCATCACGAGCGCGGTGCCGAGGTCCGGCTGCCGGACTATGAGCGCCATGGGAACCGCGGTAAGGACGAGCGGAGCTGCGAAATCCCTTATCCTGGCGGCGCCCTTCCAGGCGCTGAGGCACTTCGCAAGGGCGAGCACCAGCCCGAGCTTCATGAACTCGGAAGGCTGCACCTGCAGGGGCCCGAGCACAATCCACCTCTTCGACCCGTTTACGCACCTCCCGAAGACGATTACCGCGACGAGGGAGAGAAGGCAGATTCCGTAGACCCAGTACGACGCATCCGCCAGCGTCTTCCGCCTGGGGATTAGGAGCGCGAGGAACACGGCGAAGCCTGCGGCAATCCACACGAGCTGCCTCAGGTAGAAATCAAGGTAATATCCCCTGCCGAACTCCGCGGACCTGTAGGACGCGCTCCACACCGAGAGGAAGCCGGCCGCCGCCAGGAACAGCACGAGGCAGGTCCCGGGCCACAGAAGGCCGCCGGACACCCTCGACAACGCCCCTTCCCGCGAGGTCATTCGGCCTCCCCGAAAACAGCGAAACACGCGCCCAGAATCTCCGCCGCCACCGGCGCGGCGGCCTCGCCTCCGTGGACGCCGTGCGGGACGTCCTCAATCACCACCGCTACCGCGAACCTGGGCCTGTCGCATGGGGCGTACCCGATGAACCATGCGTGGTTCAGGCTCACGCCCCCGGACTTCCTGCCGGTCTCCGCGGTCCCCGTCTTGCCCGCAGCCTTCATCCGGACCAGCGAAGGGATGGCCGCGGTGCCGCCTGCGCCGTGCACCACCAGCCGGAATCCCTCGCGCACCGGCTGCATGGCGGCCGGGGGCACGCCCGCGTCCGCGGCGGGGGCCGCCGGCCCGTGCAGGTGCGGGGTCACGAGGCTGCCGCCGTTGGCTATCATCGCGGCGAACCGCGCCATCTGGAGCGGAGTGGCCGTGATGCGCTGCCCGATTGCGCAATGCACCCAGAAGCCCGGCGTGATGCCGTACTGCAGGCTTCCCGCCTTCTCGCCGGGCAGGCCGGAACCCGTCGGCGCGCCGAACCCGAACGCTTCCGCGTGGGCGCCGAGCAGGTCCAGAAGCCTCGCGCCCAGCTCGTAGAAGAAGACGTTGCACGACCTCATGAGCGCGTTCTCGACGGTCATGTCGCCGTGGCCGAACGCGGCGTTGCACCTGAACGTGTGCCCGAACTTCCCGTAGGACCCGCCGCACTGGATGATTTCCCCGGGGGCGAGAAGCCCCTCCTTCAGCGCCGCCAGGGCCGCAACGGCCTTGAATGTGGAACCGGGCTCGTAGCACCCGGAAACCGCCCGGTTCAGCAGCGGCTTCCCCGGGTCGGTGAACATCTCCGCGGCCTTGGACGCGTCGACCGGCGGGAGGAGGTCGTTCGGGTCGAAGCCCGGGACGCTGACGGCGGCGAGCACCGCGCCGGTCCAGGGGTCGAGCACCACCGCGGACCCGCGGAGGGCGAACCCCTCGGGCAGGTCGGGGCACAATCTCCGGCTGAAGGCCCGCGCAGAGGCCTCGCACAGTTCGGCGTCAATCGTGAGCGCAATCGATTTCCCTTCGACGGGCGGGTCGATCCTCATGGTGCGCTGAATCCTGCCGAGGCGGTCGCACTCCACGAGCCTCGCGCCGCGGGCCCCCCTCAGGTCGGCGTCGAACATGGCTTCCGCCCCGGTCCTCCCGAAAAGATCCCGCAGGAACTCGCCCGAGGCCTCGAGCTCCTCGTACTCCTCCCTGTCCATGAAGGAGGACACGGAGTCGAAGAAGAATCCGCTCTCCTCCTTCTCCTCGTAGCGGTTGACTTCGCCCGCGCCGGAGCGCGTCCAGCCCAGGAATCCCACGTAGCCCAGCGAATGGCACGCGCATCCGCCCATCGGGTAGATTCTAGCCGGCGCCGATCCGATGGACACGCCCGGCAGGCTTTCGAGGGCCGTTTCCAGCCGCAGGATGCGCTCGAAGCCGAAGAAGCCCTCGCACAGGACGTGCGACCTGGTTCTCGCGGCCCTGGCGATGCGAATCGCGGCGGCCTTCTCCGCGTCGGCGAGCTTGCGCATCGCTCCGGACGCGTCCGGCCCGCGGGAAGACGCGAACCCGGCGAACAGCTCCTTCCTTTTCGCGGCAGCCGCGTCGAGGAGGTCCCATCTGGGCCCGGCGGAGAGGAGGAAGCCGGGAGCCGCGGCAAGCATGGTTTCCCTGTTGATTTCCCTCTCAATCGTCCTAAGGGCGCTCCGGGCTTCGCCGAGGTCCGCTCCTGCCGCCGCGGCAGGAGCCACCACGCGGACCCTTTCCCGGGATTCCGAGTCGAGGATGTCCTCTTCGGCCGCCCTGATTGCCGCCGCCATGCTTTCGGCCTGCACGCCCAGGATTTCCGCCGTTCCCTGCAGGCACCTGCGGATGCCCGCCTCCCTCATGGAGACGACCTCCGCCGGCACGCGCCGGCCCCAGCCGGATCCCGTCATCCGGACGGCCTCGTCCTGATCGATGCCCTGGGCCGAGGCGATTTCCAAGGCGGCGGCCTGCAGGTCGAGAACCAGCCCCGGAGTGATGCTGACCGACCACCTTGGCCTGTCCTCGGCGAGCAGCCTGCCCTTGCGGTCGGAGATGGATCCCCTGGCGGGCCTCAGAATCCGGACCTGTATCCTGTTGTCGAGGGCCGCCTTCTCGTATTCGCTCCCGTGGACGACCTGGAGATGCCAGAGCCTTGCCGCCACGAGGCACAGCAGAAGGGCCGCGAAGCCCAGGATCACGAGAAGCCTGTTCCTATACATCCGAGGTCAGGCCGCCTGCAGGCCTTATGGCCCTGAAGAAGGGGATGTGCAGCGCGGCATGGCAGACGGGGATTCCGAATGCGGACGTGCATGCCGAGGCGAGGACGGCCTCAATCATCCACTCCCGGAACCCCCACTCCGCCCCGCAGGCGGACAGCTCCCAAAGGGACGCCGTGCGGACGGCGAGGCACGACGCGAAGATAATCATCGTCCTCACGGCCCAGGAATCCCCGTTCATCCATTTGCCCATGCTCGCCGCGGCGAGGCAGACGAGGCCCATCGACGCGGCCATGAAACCGAGAGGCGCAGGCCCGAGGAGGTCGAGGCCGATTCCGACGAGGAATGCGAACCTGAAGGCGTCGGCCTTCGGGGCGCGCAGAGCCCAGAACACCACGAAGACCGCCGCAAGGTCCGGAATCACGCCCAGAACCGAGAGCCTCCCCGCCAGGTAGGCCTGGAAGAACACGAGGGAGGCGGCGAAAAGGATGATTCCTGCCTTTCTCACCTGCCCACCTCGCTGCCGGGGCAATCGGCCAGCGGGACTGCGACCGCGACGGTCCTGAGCGAGGCCGCGTCCACCGGCGGGCTGAGTCGAATCTCGTGGAACTGGGAGAAATCGTCGTTCCCGACGTGCTCGACCGTCCCGGCGACCAGGCCGGCCGGGAAATCGCCGGCCCTGCCGGATGTCAGGATGAAATCCCCGCATGCCACCGGTACGGACCTGCGGATGTGCTTGAGCCTCATTTCGCCCCCGGTTCCCACGGTACCTTCGACCACGCCCTCGAATCCCTGGAATTCGGATTCTGCCAGCCCGGGGGGAAGGAGCGTCGCGGCGACCTTCGACCCGGGGTCGGAGAGGAACCTGACGACGGAGGTGGAGGCTCCGCACTCGAGTATCCTCCCCACCGCCGAATTCCCCTTCACGACGCCCATGCCGGGCCGTATTCCGCTGGAGGACCCGAGGTCGATGACCGCGAGCCTCCTGTCGCCGTTCCATCCCACGAGCTTAATCACCCTCGCTCCCACGGTCCTGAAGCCCGATCCCGGGACCGGGATCTCCCGGCCGGTTTCGCCGAGCTGCTCCGCCATGACGCCGAGCTCGTACCTGAGCCTGGCGCATTCGAGGCGGCTTTCGTCGCATGCCTGTCCGCCGGCCGCCTGCGGCGTGCGGGGCTTTCCGTCCGGGAAGCGGAGCTCCTCGAGGAACGAGAGGATTGGGGCGGTCCGGTCGCGGAAGAACGCCTTGATGGAGGTCCTGCCGGCGGACTCGAAAAGGGCGAGCGCGAGGCAGGCGCCGCAGAGGAGGAACGGGAAAGCGGTCCTAGGCACCCTGCTGGACATCTTTGGGGCGCTCCTTCCGGAAACAGAAATGGCCCGGGCTCGTCGCCGGCTCGGGCCACCTCTGTCTCTCCCCTCTCTCTAGTCTTCGGTCTCGAGAATCTGCGAAAGCAGGTCGAGCCTTTCGAGGACCATGGCCGTGCCGCGCGCCACCGCGGTGAGCGGGTCGTCGGCAATGGCGACCGGAAGGTCGACCGCCTTGTTTATCGCCTTGTCGAGGTTCCTGAGCAGCGCTCCGCCTCCCGCGAGGACGATGCCCTGGTGGACGAGGTCCGCGGAAAGCTCAGGCGGAGTGACCTCGAGGGTGTCGCGGATTGCATCGATTATCTCGGACACGGGCTTGTTCAGGGCATCCCTCACCTGCTGCGAGGTGATTCTGTCTTTTCTCGGAAGCCCGGAGACGACGTCCCTGCCGCTGATTTCCATCTCGAGCTCGTTTTCGAGCTCGAAGGCGGACCCTATCTTGATTTTGATCTGCTCCGCGGTCTGCGGGCCGATGAGCAGGTTCTGGCAGTTCTTCACGGACAACACAATAGCCTCGTCGAACTCGTCGCCTGCGATCCGGAGCGACCTGGACTCGACTATGCCGGCGAGGCTCATGACGGCGATTTCCGCGGTGCCTCCGCCGATGTCGACTATCATGGATCCCTGTGGCTCCTCTATGGGCAGGCCCACGCCGATGCCGGCTGCCATGGGCTCCTCGATGAGGAAGGTCTGCCTGGCGCCGGCACGCTCGCAGGAGCTGATGACGGCGCGCTTCTCGACCTGGGTGATTCCCGAGGGTATCGCGATGACGACGCGGGGCTTGACGAGCCTTTTCCTGTTGTGAATCTTCCTTATGAAATAGGAGAGCATGGCCTCGGTGATTTCGAAATCCGCGATGACCCCGTCCTTGAGGGGCCTGATGGCGGAAATTCCGCCGGGCGTCTTGCCGAGCATGGCTTTGGCCGTGAGGCCGACGGCGTCGCCGTTGAGCAGCACCTGGCTGGTGCCTTTCTTCACGGCCACGACTGAAGGCTCGCAGAGGACAATCCCTTTGCCGGCTACTGCCACCAGCGTGTTGCAGGTGCCGAGGTCGATGCCCATGTCATAGGAAAACCAACCCAGAACGCTGTTGAAAAAGCTCGGCATGTTCCCCTCTCTCTCTAATTAGAACCGGATATTTGTTCGGCCCAATTTTATGCTTTATGAAATGTATAGCTTTGAACAAATTATACTTTATAAAATGTAAAAAGGCAAGGGCAAAAACTTATTTTTTTAACTTTTTTCTGAAAGAGCTCTAGACAGGTGAAATATACTTAAAGCTTGGTGCCGAAGGTGTTTACATGTATAACGTCGCTAAGTTTCCTCTTTGGGACCCTCAATTTCAATGGCTTTTCATAGAAATACAGGGTCGAATCATTCATATCCACCGGCCTGGATTCCTCTCCTGGAAGCCCTACTGCGACCATGCAATCCAGCTGGTATTCCTCTGGAATGCCGAGAAGCTTGCGGATTGGTTCCCTCTTGATATTCGCAATCCAGCATGTCGCATACCCTTTCGAATGCGCTGCGAGCAGCATGTTCTGCACGGCCGCGCCGATGTCCCGCTGGCTCCAGACCACTCCCGTGTCCTTGAAGAGCACTGCGACGTAGGCGGACGGCTTTTCCAGCGGGTTGCCGCCGATGACGTCGTCTCCCTTGAGGTAGCTGCCGAGCTTCACCAGCCCGTACATGCTCTCCACGGCCGCTTCGTCGTCAATCAGCACGAAGCTCAACGGCTGCAGGTTCGCCGCGGAGGGCGCCAGCCGCGCGCAGTCCGCAAGTTCGACGAGAAAACCCCGCGGCACGCGGCCGGGCCGGAAACGCCTGATTGTCCTCCTGGCCTTGATTGCTTCGATGACGTCCATCCCGCCCCCTCCGCTCAGACTCATCCGCCGCCGCAGGGCTTCGGAAAATCCTTGACGAGCCCCCGTGTTTTAAATATCTATACCCGGACGCGCCGGAAAGCTGGCGACGCTGCCGGCAAGCATGGGCTTCTCAAACCGTGATTCTGCATTCTTATCGAAAGGCAGGCAACATGAAAGGGCAGGACTCCAACGGCCAGATTGGAACGGCACAGATCGCGGGATACAAGAAGGATTTCGCTTCCAGACCCGCATTCAAGGTCGCGATGAACGCGGTCACCCGCGGGAGCCTGAACGAGATAGCGCTGAATCGCGACGTGCTCAACGACGTCGACATGGTCTTCTCGGACGAAATCGAGAGCGGCGGCCCAATCACCGACCAGAAGGCGGCAAGCACGTGCTGGCTGTTCGCAGACCTCAACTGGCTCCGCATCTACACGTCGAAGAAGAAGAAGATTAAGGGATTCGAGTTCTCGGAGAACTTCGTGATGTTCTGGGACAAGTTCGAGAAGGCGAACTACTTCCTCGAGCACATGATTGATCTCCGCGACCGCGACCTCGACGACCGGAGGGTGAATTACCTCCTTTCCAATCCGGCCGGGGACGGCGGCGAGTGGAACATGATGTGCAACGTCATAAAGAAGTACGGGCTGGTGCCGAAATCCGTGATGCAGGACACGTTCAACAGGGAGAACTCGAGATTCCTGAACGACAGGCTCCAGTACAGGCTCAGGA
Organism: Planctomycetota bacterium; assembly: GCA_041308285.1. Taxonomy (GTDB): domain Bacteria; phylum Planctomycetota; class JAKEIC01; order JAKEIC01; family DYIT01; genus PPR-0505. The sequence goes on from JBFZBV010000368.1 coordinate 11,207, forward strand.
TGGCCACCGCCGAAATAAGGCGCATGAACGCCCTCGGCAGGAGCGTGGCGGAAATGCGCAAGGCCAAGAACGCGGTCATGCGCGACGTGTACCGCATTCTGGCAATCTTCCTCGGCGAGCCGCCCGAGAGGTTCTCCTGGAGCTACCGCGACGCGGACAAGAAATACCATGCCGAGAACGGCATCACGCCCGCCGAATTCTACAAGAAATACGTGGGGATGAAGCCGGAGGACACCTTCGCGCTGCTGTCCTGCCCGATGAAAGGCACCCCCTTCGACAGGGCCGTCCAGGTGGAATACTTCCAGAACATGTGGGGCGGGATGGAGCAGGTCTTCGCGAACATACGCCTCGAGGAGATGAAGAAAATCGCCCTGAAGATTCTCGCAAAGAAGGAGCCCGTCCTGTTCGGCTGCGAGGTCAGGCAGTTCGTCCATTCCAAGGAGGGCATACTCGATACCAACCTCTACGACTTCGACCTCATGTTCGACATCGAGTTCGACCTGGACAGGGGCACGAGGCTCGAATACCAGCAGGGAAGGATGACGCACGCAATGGTCTTCACCGGCGTGGACCTGGTGGACGGCAAGCCGAAGAAGTGGAAAGTCGAGAACTCCTGGGGCGATCAGTTCGGCAAGAAGGGCTACTTCATCATGTCCGACGAGTGGTTCGACGAGAACGTCTACGAGCTCATCGTGCCGAGGAAGTTCGTGCCCGCGAGGGTGATGAAGCTCTTCAAGTTGAAACCCATACTGCTTCCGCCCTGGCACCCGCTTTCGTGACGGGTGTTCGGCGAGGGTCAGGGGGGCAAACATCGACTGATGACTTGCTCCCACGCTTCACGGGAGCGGATTCCGATATTTCCCCTCTCCCTCATGTAGCCGCCCCCGGAGCGAAGCCCGCCCCGCCTTCGCCTTGTTGTATTGGATGAGGCTTCGTCGGGTTTCACTCCGCCACGCTCGTCAGGACGAAGGCGGGCTGGGGCGCGGGAATCACGCGGCACTTCGCCGCGCCCCCACGCCCAACGGCGCCACGTCATGCTGCCCACGGTCTGCGGTCAGCATGCGCCCCTAATCGCCGCGGCGAGAAGGGGGAACGCCGCCTTCACGGAATACCCCTCCACGACCTTCTTCCGGCCGGCCGCGCCCATGGAAGCCCTGAGGCCCCTGTCGGCGGCGAGGGCGAGAACCTTGTCCACCCATTCCCCTTCCGTGCGGGCCCAGAACCCCTCCGCACCGTCCTGCACGATGTCGCGGTTCACCCCGACCGGTGTGCATACCACAGGGACCCCCGCGCCCAGGCACTGCACGATTTTGAGGCCGCACTTGCCCTGCGACCAGGGATCCTCGAGGAGGGGCATCACGCCGATGTCGAAGCTCAGGAGGTCGTCGAGTTCGTCCTCCGCGGACCACGGCTTCTCCACGACCGGCATCGAGTCGCATTTCATGAATGTGTCGCAGACCACCTTGAGCCTGAGCCTCGAATCCTTCCGGTGCATCGCGTCGAACGCGGGTTTCAGCCTGGACAGGTAGTGGATGCTCCCGTGCGCCCCAATCCAGCCGATTGTGACGATGCTGTCTTCCCCGGCCGAGTGGTCCTTCGGCACGTACTTGTCCGCGTCCACGACCGTCGGGACGACGGTAATCCCGGCATCCGTGTGCGTCGCCGTCTGATCCCTGAGGTACGTGTTGCCCACGCAGATGTGGTGGCACATGGCGGCCATCTTCCTGAACGACCTCATCCTTCCCGGGGAGAAGGGGGAGGCCGCGAGCGAGTTGCGGTACATGATTGAGTCGTCGAAGTCGAAAATCAGCCTGGCGGCCGTGCGGCGCGCCACGGCCCTGCCCAGCGCCCCGAACCTCTTCCGCTGGACGAAGACCGCGTCGAAATCCCCGAACGAAAGGGCCGAGGCCGCGGACGCCAGAATGCCGCGCGGGTGAACCCTCACCTCGCATTCCATGCCCTGAGCCTCGAGCAGGGGCAGGAACTGCAGCACCCTGTATCGGCTGGCGGCCGTGTCATACCCCTGGATTAGGAAGAGGACCTTCACCTGAAAAGGTCTCCTATCCGCCATAGGAGCGCGTGGATTCGCCGGGCCGGACCCCGCCCGGCGAAAGCCGCAGGCTCGAACATCCCGTCCCCGCCCGTATAACCCCGGAGGAACCGGAGCCTGTCCCGCAGAGTGACCGACACGCCGCGGAGCGCAAGCTTGTACGCCGACCTGTCCAGCCTCTCCAGGTTCAGAAGCCTCTGCCTCCGCGTGGCGGCCTCGTGTATCCGCGACTTGTCCCAGTCGAGGACGAACACCTCCGGCGCCGGGCCGTCGGTCCCGCGGGCCAGGAGGTTCTTGACGTGCAGGTCGGCGTGCACGATGCCCCGGTCGTGCATCTTCCTCACGGTCCTTCCGGCGGCTTCCAGCACCCTGGCCTTGAGCGCCGGGTCCGGGCTCGAGGAGAGGTACTCCAGCAGATCGATCCCGCCCTGGATTTCGAGCGAGACGAGCCAGGCCCTGTAGAACAGGGCCAGGAACCGCCTGGTGACCGCGGCGAGGGGCAGGAAAGTGGGCACGCCGCTGCGGAACGCGTATTCCGCCACCGCCGCCTCGGCCGAGGATCTCGAGAATCCGAAAAAAACCCCCCCGAACAGCGGGCCCGAAAGGCCGCCGTGAAGGTATTTCCGGACGACCATGCGCTCGCCCGGCCGGCCGGGTATCGGAACCGACACCGGCTTGCCCCTGCCTCGGAGAAGCCTTGCTCCGTCCCCCGCCTCGGCCGCGAGACGTTCCGGATTGGTGAATTCCCCGGACGCGACCGCGTCCCTGTATTCCTTGCGGACGAGGAGGTCGCAGCCGTTCGCGCTCTCGAGCACGAAGGTCTCGCCGATGTCCGGAAGACCGGCCTGCAAAAACCCTCCTTCGCCGCGGCACTCGCCCGGCGCAAAGGCGCCCGCCGTCCCGACCCGGCGGATTCGATGCCCGATTATAAGCGAAAAGCCTGCGAATTCTATGAGCGGCGGCGGCCGGGAGCCCGCTGATTGCATGCTTCGGAGGGAAAGAATCTTTACCAGGAAAGGGGCTCCGGTAAAGATTTTTTCTCTTGACTTCCATTCCGGCGCTGGCATACTTTCTCCATCCCAAGCGAAACCAAGGGGTTAAAAATCGGGTCGCCTGGGTGAAATCCGGCATGTAAATTGCTCATAATCAGGATTCATATTCCTTATGACCTTTTTTTGTGGAGGATTGGTTAATGAAGAAAGTCATTGTGTTCTCTGTTCTGTGCCTGTTCGTGGTCGCGCTCGTCGGCTGCAGCCCCAAGATCAACAAGGAAGAGGCAAAGAAGGTGTACATGGGCGCAGTGGACGCCTGGGCCAAGGATTATGTGGCTGCCAAGCCCGATGATAGGGGCAAAGTCGATTTCCAGAAGTACCTGGACGAAGCCGCCAAGAAGAACGGCGCAACTGGTTGGACCGACTACGCTACGAAGGCTGCGACTGCCATGGGCGCCGAAGAGTGGACGAAGTGCGCCACCGAATTCGGACAGGCTCAGGCCGATCGCATGAAGAAGGTCGGCGAAGACATTGCAAAGCAAGCACAAGGCGACAAGCCCGCCGAGGATCCCAAGAAGGAAGGCGAATAGTTCAGGGTCATTCGAAACAGAAAAACCCGGCCCCAAGGGCCGGGTTTTTTTTTGCCCGCGTTTCGCCCCCAAGGAGCGCCCGGGGGCCTGGGAGGTCAGGACAGCCAGCGGGCCGCGTCCTTGGCCCAGTACGTGAGAATCACGTCCGCCCCTGCACGCTTGATGGACGTCAGCATCTCGAGCGCGCAGGCCTTCTCGTCCAGCCAGCCGCGCGCCGCGGCCGCCTTGAGCATGGAGAACTCGCCCGAGACGTTGTAGGCGCCCACCGGGCAGCCGAACCGGTCCTTGACCCGGCGTATGACGTCCAGGTACGGCAGCGCCGGCTTGACCATCACAATGTCGGCCCCCTCGGCCAGGTCGAGCTCGACCTCCCTGAGCGCTTCGTCGGAGTTGGCCGGATCCATCTGGTGGCTCCGCCTGTCCCCGAAGGCCGGGGGCGACTCCGCAGCCTCCCTGAACGGGCCGTAGAAGGAGGACGCGTACTTGGCCGCGTAGGAGAATATCGGGATTCCGGAGAATCCCGCGCCGTCCAGCGCCTTCCTCACCGCGCCCACCCTGCCGTCCATCATGTCCGACGGGGCAATCATGTCGGCCCCGGCGCGGGCCTGCGCGAGCGCGGCCTTCGAAAGCAGATCGAGCGTCTCGTCGTTGTCGATTTCGAACCCCGCCGCACCCCCGGCCTCCGCGGATTTCCTGACCACCCCGCAGTGCCCGTGGTCCATGTACTCGCACAGGCAGAGGTCGGTGATTACGACGAGGCCCTGGACCTCGCGCTTGACGGCCCGGACTGCGGCCTGGACGATTCCGTCCTCGGCGTACGCCTCGGAGGCGGCCGAGTCCTTGGCCGCGGGAATGCCGAACAGGATGACCGCGGGAATCCCGAGGTCCCTGATTTCCCTGCATTCGGCCGTCAGCTGGTCCGGCGACATCTGGAAGTTGCCGGGCATCGACTTGATTTCCTTGCGCACCCCCTCGCCGTGCCTGGCGAAGAGGGGCATCACGAAGTCGTCGGGCCCGAGGCGCGTCTCCCGGACCATGGACCTGAGCACCGCGCTGGAGCGCAGCCTCCTGAGCCTGACTTGCGGGAAACCCATAGCAGATTCCTCCGAAAACATGCCTGTGCGCCCGCTGCCTGCGGCTGGGACTGTGACTGAATCCGCCGCAGGCCCGGGAGTTTTCCCGGTTCCGGCGGCCTCCCGGCCTTTCAGGCTGCTAGCCCGCGGCGCGGGCCTCCCGCGCCGCCCTGGCCCAGACCGCCCTGCTCCGCTCCCTGTCAGCGCGGCTCAGCTTCTTCCTGCGGGGGGGCTCCTCAGGGAACAGGGACTTGAGGTCCGTGCTGTCCGCGTTCTCCCTCCACCAGCCGAGCCATGCCTCGGCGTCCAGGCCGAAGTCCTTGCCGGATATCTGCTGCAGAGAGAGGAGGGCCCATGCGCGCATCCGGAGGTCGGACGCGGCCAGCTGGCCGATGAGGGCTTCCACGCCCTCCTCCGAGCCGAGGGAGAGAAGGGCGATAATGGCGGTGCGGCGCACGTCCGAATAGGGGTCGGAAAGCAGGGACAGGAGGTGCGGAAGGGCGTCGGGGTTCCGGGTGCGCATCGCGCCCAACGCTCCGGCCATCCGCTTGTACGGGCTCTCGGACTTCATCGCTTCCACGAGCGGCGCGAGCCTGCCGAGCATTGCGAGGCCTTGGGCGGCTCCGGAAATCTCCCTGTCGTCCCTGCTCGAGAGCAGCATGGCGGTCAGTTCGGGCTCCGCGGCGGCATAGCCCATCTCGCCGAGCACGTGGGCCGCGGTACCGCGTGTGACCGGGTCTGACGCGAAGGCCGGGGACTTGAGGATTGCGAATATCCTCGCCGCCTCGGCCGTGCCGCCGAGCTTGCCCACCGCTATGACGACGTAGGCCCTGACGGCCGACCCCTCCTTGTCGATTGAGTCGAGAACGCCGAGAAGAGCCGGCAGCCCGGCAGGATCCCCTATGTTGCCGAGCGCAGTGGCCGCCGAGGCCCTGACCAGCGGTTCGGAATCCTTCAGCCGGGCGGATACGGCCGGGCCGGAGGCCGTGTCGCCTATCGCCCCCAGGGCGTTTAGCGCATGGCACCTGATTTGCCAGGCCGGGTCTTCCAGAGTCTTCATCAGCATGGCGGTCGCGGACTTCTCCCTCAGCAGGCCGAGGGCCAGTATGGCGGATGCGCGGACGGGCCAGGGGGATTGGCCGCCGGCCATGTCCATGAGCCGCGCCGACTTCGAGTCGGACCCGATTCTGCCTACGGCCGCCACGGCCTCTTCCCTGACCTCATCGTTGGGGTCCGCGAACAGATCTATCATGCGGTCCAGTGCGGAAGCAGCCTTCAGGCCGCCGAGGCCCCTCAGGCCCATTATTCTCCGCGCAGGGTCCGGCTCGCCCAGCATGCCGAGATAATCCGACTCCGACGCCTCACCGCTGCCGAAACACAGGTCCCACAGCCATGCCCAGATGTCGTAAAGGATGAACTTGAGGGGATAATATATGGCGTAGGCAATCATCCTGAAGGGGAAGGACACGATGTTGGACACGTCCTGCCCCGTCGTGAGCTCGCCCGAGAACTCCTCGACGCTCTTCACGTCGGGGGGAGCCTCCTCTGCGCAGACGGGGGCGGCCGCCGACGCGAGAACGGCTGCCGCGCACGCGAGGAACGCGGCTCCGGGCCTATTCCAGAACGATTTCCGCTTTCTCAATCGCGAACTTCTCCTTGGGTTTGCCGGACTGAGGATCAGTGGCGACGCCGTTAA
>JBFZBV010000369.1:0-7272 GCA_041308285.1 Planctomycetota bacterium
TGGGCGCTGTTACAATATTCACCCTTTCGGTCTTCCTGACCGAGCGCCAGATTGCCTCAATCTGGACGTCGTCCAGGAACACCCACTGCAGCGACATGCCGCCCTGGTTCGACAGTATGGACGGGTCGCCGAGAGTCTGGTCGAAGAGGTTCTCCACCCTGCTCCTCAGGTCGCCGTCCGTCACGGAGTCGAAGAACACGCCCGAGTCCTGGCTCGTGCCTGCGCCCAGCGGGGAAGTGTTGGACCCGAAGGGCACGTCGTCGGTCGGCTCGCCCGGGGATCCTATGTTCGCCCTCGCCCACTGCTTGGCGTTCGGTCCGCCCTTGCCGGGCAGCGAAGGAGAGCCGACTGGGAGCTGGTTGCCGAGCCCCCTCAGGTCGACCCCGATGTCCTCGAGGAAGTTGTCCTCTACGGTGATGAACCTCGACTCGACCGTGACGAGCAGGCCGGCCTGCGCCCGCAGGTTGTTGAGCAGGGAGATAATCTGGTCGTGCACCGCGGGCTCGTTGCGGATGATGAGGTTGCCCTGGCGGGAGGTCAGCTTGTTGGGGTTGGTCTCCCAGGTGTCCGAAGCGATGTTCTCCTTGATGAGGTTCATGATGGCTTCGGCGTTGAGCGCCTCGCCCGTCGGCTCGTCCATGGGGGGCGCCGCCCCCGAGTCCGACCCGGTGGACAGCTTGATGTCCACGCCTGCGAAGTCCTCGAGCTTCACGAGGAGGTCCCTGATGTCGTACACCCTCAGCACCGAGGACCCGACGGCCTTGTCCTTGGCGGTCACGAGGAGCACGCCGTTCTTCACGGTGTACGCAAGCTCGCGCATGTTGAGCACGAGGTTCAGGGCCTGGGCCAGCGGGATGTCCTCGACCTGGAGCTGGACCATGAGGTCTTCCTCGGACTTGGACTCGTAGACGCCCGGGTCGACGATGATGTTGAGTCCGGATACGTCCTGGAGGAACTTGATGACCGCCTTGAGCGGGGTGTCGGTGAAGTCGAGGGAGACGGGCTTGGTCTTGAGCACGTGGTTAATCTGCTGCTCGGCGACCGAGATTTCGCCGGCCTCGGCCGAACCGGACAGTATGCGCCTCGCGCGCTCCTCCCTTTCGCGCCATTCGTCGTAGTCCGGGAACGCGACGACGTCCACCTGCGGGACCATCGACATCTCGATGTCCTCGAACGTCTTCTTCCAGTTCTCCCTCAGGCTGGCGAGGTTCTCCTCGGAGCTCTTGGAGTGGCGCGATTCCTCGGCAATCGTCATGAGCATCTTCGCGTCCCTGTTGTAGGGGTCGAGCCTGAGTATCTGCCTGCAGAGCCTCTCGGTCTCGTCGTACTGCTCGCGGCTGAACTGCAGGTTCGCGTTCTCGAATAGTATCCTGACCCTGCCTTCGAGCCTCTCCCTCCGCTTGCGCTCCTCGTTCTCGGCGAGCCGCTTGGCCACCTCCTCGTTGCGCCTGCGGACCTCGAGGTCGCGGGACCTCTTGAGCCTCGAGGAGTTCTTCACGAACATCGAGGCCAGGTTCTTGAACCCGGAAAGATCGACGTGGTAGGGCATCCAGCGGACGATGTCGAGCACGTGCTCGAAGCACTTGATGGCCTCCTCGTACTCGGCTTTGGCGTAGTGCTGCTTGCCCGTGTTGTAAATCGACCGCACTTCGACCAGGGCTTGCTGTATCTTCACCTCGTATTCCGCGAGCGCGTCGCGGAAGGCCTCGTCGGCCTGCTCGCGCTTCACTCCAAGGAGCTTGCCGGTCTCGGTCGAGAGCTCCTGCGCGGTCGAGTTCCGGGGATTGAGCTCGACGGCCTTCAGGAAGCTGCGGTGGGCGTCCTGGATGCGGTTCTCCTGCATGAAGCGCCGGCCCTCGTCGGTGAGCTGCCGGGAGAGCCACTCCTTCTCCTGCTCCTTGATGGTCATTTCCTTCTCGAGCTGCGTGTACCGCTCCCCCGTCAGCCCGGGCCCGGAACCCACCTGAGTCTCCCCTCCGGTCTTGGCAGGCTCGCCCTCCTTGAGGAGAAGGCTCTTCCCCTCGTTTTCGAGCGGCCCCATCTTGAGCTTTTTGGCCGTTTCCGGCTGGCTCTGCGGGGCGCCCGCATCGGACTTCGGCTCTTCGCTGGCGCAACCGGCGATTGCGAGCGAGAGGACGACAGCCAGAATGCGGCAGGCCCGCGACCTTAGTTCGCTACTCATTCCAGTCACCCTTCAAAATCCTACCACAGGGGGTATCAGGGGGTCGCAGTGTCGGCGGCCGGCCCGCGCCACGACCGTCATCCTCTTGGCGCAGGGCTTCGGCCGTCAATCTTTCTTTCTTTCTTCCTTTTCTTCCTTATCGTCCTTGTATTTCTCCCTGAACTCTTCCTTGTCGATGTTCCACTCCTCCTGCTCCTTCTGGACTCCTTCGGGGGAGAGGAAGCTCTCGAGGTCCTTTATGATTTCGTCCAGGAGCAGTGCATCCTCGACGTTCTTCTCGGTTTTGGATTTCTTCGCCTTGCGGTCGGCCGCCAGGTATTCCCAGCGGAGCTCGAAGAGCAGCCCCTCGCCCTTCTTGAAAATCCGCTCCTCGTCGACCGCGCCGGTCTTGGGATTCAGGAGCTTGGAGCGCTTCTCCTTGAGGAAGGCGATTCTCTTCTGGAGCCGCTTGCGGATGGTCCACGGCTCGTTGGCCGATTTCGCCTCGAAGAGCCTTATCTCGAGTCGGTTGATGCGCAGGTCGACCGCGTTGCTCTTCGCCGGGTCGAGCTCGTCGGGCTTCGCGAGGACCGGTTTGGGAGGCTCGGTCTCGTCAATCCTGACTACGTTGCCGTTCCTGTCCGAGGCGAGGATGTACATCAGGGTCTGGATTCGGGTCCTCTTCTTCTCGACCTCTATCGGCTTCCCGTCATCCGTGAACTGCAGGGCGCCCTTCTCGTCCCTCAGCTGTTCCTTGTACGTCTCTTCGGTGTTCTTAATTTCCTTGCCGATGTAGGCGAGGATGAAATCGGAGGTGAAGTCGATTTGCAGCTTCTTGTCGTCGATCTCCTTTGGGACCGGCTTGCCGATTGTCTCGCCGAGATAGGTCATGAAGTCGTGGGCGATGTATTCGCCGCCGTGGAAACGCTGGACCGTGACGTAGGCGAACTCGACGGCCATCTTGCCGTAGAACAGGACCTTCCTGTCGTCGGGCAGGCGGATAGACACGGGCTCGGAGAGGCCGCTCGCCTTCCTGCCGGAGCGCGTCTCCTCGTCCGTCGTGGCCTCGACCGCGTAGAAGAGCTCCGCAAGGGGCTTCAGCACGTCGAAATCGGTGTCGGTGAAGGTCTTGTCCTCGACCCCCAGCGGCCTGTCGTTGACGGGCTTTTCCGGCTTGTCGGCCTGGCCGGCGACCCAGCGATAGACGTTGTAGCCCGTGGTCTTCGCAGTGCTGTCCTTGGAGTCCTGCCAGGTCAGCGTCACGGAATAGTCCTTCTGTCTCGCGGACAGGGACCCGGGGGGCGACAGGACCTTCCTCGGGTCCTCCTTCTTCTCGACCTCGACGCGCACGGCCGGCCTGCGGGCGAAGATCCACGCCTGGGGGGCCTTGATTTCCGGCACGGACTCCCACTGCGCCTTCTCGCCGGCTGCGTCGCGGGCCTTCGGGGGCAGGATGGCGACCCGGTTCGATTCCAGGCCGCCCCGGACTTTGGCCGTTATCCCGGAGACCTCGTCGATCTCCGCCTTCTGCCCGGATTCGAGCGCCACGCTCACCAGGCTGAATGCGATGCACGCGATTAGGACCAGCGCGAACGTCAGCTGCCCCCCGCGGTTCTCAATCAGGCTGTTCTTCTTAGCGCCCATCTGCCCCTCGAAAGGCGGCCCTCACTTGATGTCCACCACGTCGAACGAAATCCTCGCCAGAACCGGCCTGTGGAGCCCTTCCACGAAATCGGCCTCGTTGAACTTCCCCGCCTCGCCCTCGGCGACCTTGTGCACGAACTCCTCCTCGATGTTCTCCGTCTTCTCGACCGAAAGGCCGGTGAGCCTGACGAGAAGGCCGCGGCCCTCCGACTTGAGGAGCATCGCGACGAACTCGGGGACGCTGCCGTGGTGCATCCGTACGGTCACGGTCGCGCCGTGGAGGCTCGTGAACCCCCTCTCCGCCGCTTCGGCGACCTTCACGGACATGAGCTCGGGCAGGACCCTGCTCTTGGCTTCCACGAGTTTCTTGTTGAGGGCGAGCAGAGCCGAGACCACCTCGTCCTGTATCCAGAATTTCTTCTGCGCCGGGACGGCCTCCTGCTCGGTGGGGTTGATTCCGGCCCATTCCTCGAAGGCGAAGACCGCGTCCGCAGGGAGCGGCATGCCGCTCGCGTCCTTGGCGAGGACGGGCTTGGCCCTCTCGTGCAGGGCCTTGGCGTTGGCGAGGTAAATCGCCTTGAACCTCTCGAAGTTCCTGCTCCTGGCGGGATACTCCGGGAAGAACGAATCGAGCTTGCCGTCGCGGGTCGAGAGGTACGTCTCGAGGTCCTTCGCCCCGGCTTCGACGTCGCCCCTGTATTTCTCCCAGGCCTTCACGACGCTCGGATTGGGGCAGTTCCGGGACGCAATCCCGGCCATCTCAGCCTTCATGGCGGAGAGCGAATCCTTCTCGGTCCCCGACAGGCTCATGGTGGCGCCCGCTGCGCCGGCGGCTATCGCGATGCACAGGCACGCGCCGAGGATGACCCTGTTCAGCTTCCTGCCTTTTACGGGTTCTTCCGCCATGTTCACCTGCCCTCGAGGGTGACGTCCCATCTGACCCGGAACCGGTAGTACTTCTGGCCCGCCTCCGGGGAGATGCTCGCGTCCAGGTCGGCCACGAATTTCTCGAGGTCCTGGGCGACGTTCGCGTACCTCTTGTCCATGGAGGCGATTCTGTCCAGGACCGACTCCTTCACAATCGCGCGCGCGAGGGCTTTCGCCTGGTCGGGCGCCTCGTCCGCCCCCGGGTTCGGCATCGCGGCGAGCAGGGTCACGGACAGCGCCCTCGGCTCCCTGGCGCCTTCGGAAGGTGGCTTCGGCTCGATGTCCACCTTGAACAGCCAGATTTCCGGGCCCTTCTTGGCGCCGGGGGCGCCGGAGGGGTCCGCGAGGCTCATCACGTCGTTGTAGACCTTGAGGACGGTCGCGCGGTTGCGGCTCAGCGCGGCCCTCGCCTGGATGCCGGCCACGACGTCCTCCACGTCCTGCAGCCTGCCGAGCCTGTCCGTCATCGTCTGGAAGTCGGCCTTCGCTCCGTTTGCGGCGGACATGGCCTGCGCGTACTCGTCCCGGAACGCCCCTTTGGACACGAAGACCGTGAGGAGCATTATCAGGAGGACGGCGGCCGAAGCGGCGAACCACGGCCTCCTGCGCTTCTCCTCCCTGGCGGCCCTCGCGGCCGCGGGGAGCAGGTTCACGAGGTTGTCGGCCGCGCCGAGGGCCTGTATCGCGAGCCCGAGGGAGACTCCGAAGGCAGGGAAGTTCTCGTTGAGCATGTCCGTCTTCGCGCCCGGGGCGATTGATATGCGCTCGAACCGCTCGATTGACTTCACCTCCATCTCCAGGGACTCGGCCAGGAACCTCCTCAGGCCCACGAGCTGGCTCGAGTTGCCGAGGAGGTAGATGTCCTTGAACTTGATGTCGGGCATCTGCGAGGTGTAGTAGCCGATGGACCTCGATATTTCGGCGGACATCTCCGCGAGCGTGGGCTTCATGACCTTGAATATCTTCTGGGCCTGCTTCGTCCCCGTGGCCTTGAGCTTGAGCTTCTCCGCCTCTGCGAAGGGGATCTTGAACTTCTCCTCGAGCTGCTTCGTTATGTCGGACCCGGCGATGGGGATGTTCCTAATCCAGGTCTTGTCGGAATCGAGCAGGATGAGGTCCGTGCTCTCGGCCCCCATGTCGATCAGGACGTTGGCTCCGCGGAGGTTCAGGTCGTAGCGAGTGAAATTGAACAGCGCGAGAGGGCTCACCTGGATTCCGTCCGCTTCGAGGCCCGCTATCCCGAGGGCCTGCATCGTCTTCTCGACGAAATCCTTCTTCACCGCGAAGAGGTTCACTTCCCAGTCCTCGCCGGAGGAAGCGTCGCGGGGAAGGAGGTGGTAGTCCCAGACGACCTCCTCAATCGGGAAGGGGATCTGCTGCTGGGCCTCGAACCTGACGCTCGAGGCGAGTTTCTTCGCTTCGACCGGCGGGATGCGGAGGATGCGGTTGAAGGCGGTGTGCCCCGGGATTGACACGAAGACCTTCTCGCCGCGGATTCTGTTGCGCTTGAGGAAGGCGGCCAGGGCATTGCGCGCGGCGTCGTCAATCTGGGATTCATTGGCTCCGGGCTGGACGTCGACGATTTCCATGTCCGCCTTGAGGAGCTCCAGCCCCCTGGCGCTCTTGCGCAGAAGGACGCCCTTCGTGGCGCCCCGGCCGATGTCTATCCCCCAGGCTCTAGCCATGAGCCTCCTCCTCGATGCCGCCGGCACCCCCGGCGGAATACCGGCACCGCCGCATCGGTGATGCGGCCGAAAACCCACAACATTATATGGCCGGCCCCCCGGCAGTCAAAACAATTTCCGTTTCAGCCTTTGCCGCAAGCCCCCGCCCCGCCCGATGCGGGCACGGGGAGTCCGAGCTCCCTGAGCACGTTCTTCATGTCGATCCACGCCTCCCCCTTCCGCTCGGGCGATCGGAGGAGGTAGGCGGGGTGGTAGGTCGGCATAATCGCGATGTTCCCGATTCTCCGGATTCTGCCCCTCAGGGACGTGATGCCTTCGTCGCTGTGCAGGAGGGTCCTCGCGGCGGGCGCACCGAGCGCCACAATCACCCGAGGAGACACGAGCCCGATTTGCCGGTCGAGGAACCGCCTGCAGGCCGCGATTTCCACGGGATCAGGTGTGCGGTTGCCCGGCGGCCTGCACTTCACGACGTTCGTGATGTAGACCTGCCGCCGATCGAGCCCCATGGCGCCGATTATCCTCGTGAGCAGCTGGCCGGCCTTGCCGACGAACGGAAGGCCCTGCTCGTCCTCGTCCGCGCCCGGCCCCTCTCCGACGAACATGATGGATGCGCCCTGGTCCCCGTCCCCGAACACCGCTTTCTTCCTCTCCTTGGCGAGCGCGCAGGAGGAGCATGCCTCGACTTCCGCGCGCAGCCGGACCCACTCTTCCCCTGACGGGGACGCGGCTGCGGCGGCCGCCGGGCCGGCCGGGCGGCTTCGGTCTTTCGCGACGAGGAAGTCCACGCCGAACATCCGGTCGCTCTCGAGCCTCAGAAGCGTCTTCGACTGGATTCGGTCCCGATGCATGCGCAAT
>JBFZBV010000370.1:0-8228 GCA_041308285.1 Planctomycetota bacterium
CACACGCAGCAATCAGCCGCCGGCCCTGCCGGTCGGCTGCATTGCCTACTTCGTCGCCATCTCCCGCTTCATTGATACCGAATCATGATAGTCCGGTCTTCGATCCCATTTGTAGCCTGAATCAATAGAGAAACCGGCCTTTGCATAGGCACGAAGGGCTCGCTTGTTTCTAGCTGAGGGGTCAAGCCGGAATGTTTGTATGTCGAAGTTCGCATGCAGGTGTTCAGTGAGACCGTTTAATGCCTCGGTGCCGTAGCCGTGGCCGCAATATTTTTCTTCCTTCATCCATATGTCGATATCGACCGTACGGCGCTCCTGGTCGAGATTATCGTACCCAATGGTGCCAATTTCGTTCGTGCCCAGCAGAAGAATGAAGTTCCTTCCTTTTTCATTTCCTCTGTCGTCAAAGAACGTATCCGTGTAATCCTCAATGAACTCCTGCCATGTAGGTATTGGTTGATCTGGGAACAGAGGCGCTCCCATTACTGATGGAGTTATATTTGATTGCGTGAGCCATTGAAATATCTTGGGACGATCAGTCATTTCGGCGAACCGTAGACTCAGCCTGCCACACTGAATCATCCGTTGCCCTCTTGCACCTAACTCTCTTTTCGAATTCAACCGCAACTTCTGGAACTTCTTCCGGCATATGGTGCTGCGATTTCCAGCAGATTTCGCATGGATGTTTATGCTGGTCAATGTATCGCTCTGCGCCGCTGCCCTCGAGGTTCGTCCATCGGACTGCGTACTCCAATGCCTGAACGTACGGCATGTAGCCCTCTTTACTATGCCTGCCCTGGCCACAGCGTCCTTCACTCTCCCCCGGCGGCTTCTTCGGCCTGGTCCTCGCGCATCTTCCGGATGCCGTCGATCTGCCGCTTCATGCGCTTTCCCTGGTCTATCGGCGTCTTTCCGGTGAGCTCGTCGACGACAGGGTCGGCGGACTCCTTGGGATTGTCAGACCCGCAGCCCGGGGAAAAGCATGTGAAAAGAGCCAGGCAGGCCAGGAGCAGAAGCAAACGCATTCCGAAGTACCTCGAGGCAATCCCTCCCGGGATGAGATTGCTTCGTCGCGCTGCGCGCTCATCGCAATGACAGTCGATATATTGCCGTTCAAGGGGACTGGAATGATTCCGCCGGAGAGAACAGGCGGATACATGCGGCGGAATCATTTGTTCTTCTTCTCGAACCTCTTGCGGAAGCGGTTTTCCCACTGGTCCTTTTCAGCCTGCGGGAGCTTGGCCCACCACTCCTGCAGCTTTGGGGGCAGTTTCTTTATAATTTCGCTCGTGGGCATTGCGGCCAGCTCCTCGATCGGCGGCATGTTCGGCGGCATCACAAGTCCCTCCAGCGGGGGCGGGGTTCCCGGGTCCTGATCGGGCTGTTCCACGGCCCCCGACGGCCGGCCTTGCGCGGCCTCCGCCATGGCGGCCCTGCCCTTCCTCCCGCCCCGGCGGTTGACGCGGGTCTCTGATCCGGGCTTCGGGCCCTTGGCCGCGGCGCCCTCGTCAGCAATCAGGAGCGGGACCTCGACCTCCTCGTCGCCCTGAAGGATGACGATCGATTCGGTCTTGATTCTCAGTATCTCGACGCCTTCCACGATGTCGCCCGCCACGACCGTCCTCTGCTCCTTGCTCGACGGGATCTCCACAATCGCGGCGGTGAATTCCTCGACCGTCGAAAGCATTATTCCCTTCACCTTGAAGGGGCAGGACACTGCCTTGGGCGGCTCCGCGCCCGCCGGCTGCACCGGCCCGGCGTTGGATGCGCTGTTCCCGGGTTCGGGGGCCCTCTCGGTGAATATGAATTTGTCCGCGGTGATATCCCTGGCGGCATCGAGCAGGTCGAGGCCGCCGCTGCTCCTCTCCGCAGGCCGGGCGGGCTTGATTCCCTCGAACGCGCCGAGCGTCCCGGTCGGAACGCCCTCGTCGAACAGGAACGAGCCGCCCGCCAGGAGCACGCCTCCGGTGAGCGCGACGTTGAGGGCAATCAGCAGCTTGCCGACGGTCTGAAGACTCAGGAACATCCCATCCTCCCCGATCCGGCAGGCCCGGTCCCGGCTTTCGGCCGGCGCCGGCCCGTCCGGGTCAAGCGACGCGCCCGCGGCGCAAAATCGATTCTAACGCTTCCCGCCCGGGAATTCAACGGACCCTCAGTCGAGCTCGTTCACCGTCACCACGGCGAATCCGGCCTCTCCCTTTCCCAGGAACACCTGCGCCCTCTTCCGGAACCCGTTCCGGTCCGTGGAGACCACGGCGGAGAAGACCCTGCTCCCGGGCGCAAGCCATTTCGCGGCCCTCGCAGCGGCGTCGGCCACGGCCTGGGGCACCGCTGCGGAACCGTCCGCGAGCTTCGCCCTGAGCAATTCAGCCTGATCGCCGCGGCCGTCGTCGTCCAGGCCCGCCACGGCCAGGAGGACCGCGTCGGGCGCGGACTCGGGATTAATCTTCCCGTCCGTGGCGACCGTCAGCAGCGCCTCGAGGCCGCCGGCGCCTTCTCCATCGGGTACCCCGGCAGGTCCCGCATCCGGCGCGGATCCCTCCGCTTCGCCCGACCCGAGGATGCCTCCGAGGGTCAGAATCCGGCTTTCTCCGTCCTTGACAAGACTTATAACGGATTCATCCACCCCTGTGTTCATCGAGTTCCCGGATTTTCCGGCGTTTTTCAGCAGGGCCTCGAGCACCTGCTCGGCTTCCTCTGCGGAAACGCCCTGCGGCGGGGTCCTCACGGAGTTCACGTTGAACTTGCCCTGCTCGTCCGAAAGGACAATCGAGACCTCGGCGCCCTCGAGGTCAAGCGTCAGGCTTTCGGGGGCCTTCAGGGCCGATCCGCCCCTCTTGTCGAGCAGTTCGCAGAGCGCCTGTCCTGCGCTGTTCACGTCGAGGTAGGTCTGCGCGTTGTCCAGGTGGTTCCGGGCGACTTTACGGTCGAGCAGCGCGGAATAGGCGAACTGGCCCACCAGCACAATCAGCACGGCAATCACCATGAGCACGAGCAGCAGCACGACCCCGCGGTCGCCGCGGCGCCGGCGGCCGAACGAGCGTGGTCCTTCGGTCGCCCCGATTCCGATGCTTTCTCGAATCGACATCATGACCCGCCTGGAGGAGCTCATTGCGCGTACGTGAGCGCGAGCCCGGCGTCCCAGCTGTCCTCGCCCTTGCCGGTGAGCCTGAGCCTCGCCTCGCGGTCGCAGATTCCGGGATACTTGGTCCTGATTTGGACCAGGAAGTTGACGAGGTCGTTGATTCTGACGCCCTTGAGCACGACCTGGGCCGTGATCTCCCTTTTCTTGCGGTTCTCCTCGGGAATCACGCGAATCAGGTTGTCCGAGATTCCGCACTCGTTCGCGATTTCCTTGATGATGCTGACCGCCGGCCGCCCGGCGAGCGAGTCGGTCTCTTCGGATTCCTTGCGCGAGAAGACGAGCGCGTAGTTGTCGGAGACGAGTTTCGCGACCTTCTCGAGCTTCTGCTTCTCGCGCTCGGCGGAGGCCGCCGCATCCTCCTTCGCGCCCTTCTTCACGACCCAGGCGACCGCGAGAACGCCAGCCAGCGCGAAGACCGCGCCGAGCGCCACGTCGCCTCCCCTGCCGCCCAATGCCCTCATCTGTTGCCAATCTCAATAGTGAACGCGGATTTCTGCTGCCCCTTCGCCTTCTTCTCGAACTTCTCCGAGATTCCGTTGCCGAACACGGCCCTGAACGAGGTCACCAGCTTCTCGAACTTGTCGATGTCGCCGACCTGGCCCGTGATTACCGTCTTGTCCTGGTCGAAGGCTATGTTGGCCACCGTGGCCTGGGCGCCGTCCAGGGCCCTGGCCATCATCTGCCACTTCGAGAGGAAGGAGACGTACTGCGCGGACTTCGGCTCCGTCGACCTGCCGGCCTTCTTTATCGCCGACTCCATGGTCTTGTCCCAGTGCTGCGGCTTGAATTCCCCGCGAAGTCCCAGGCCCGCCGAAGCCTGGTCCCAGAGCCCGCGCTCCTTGGAGACGATTTCGTCGAGCTTCCCCTGCTCTTCCGCGGCTTCCTCCCACGCGCCGGCGCAGAGGAACAGGAAGATGAGGCACGCCGCCGCGGCCGCGTACAGGAGCTTCGGTCTGAGGGAGGCCCACATCCCCGCTTCGCCGCCCATCCCGCGCAGGAAGTCTACCGCCAGGGGGGCCGCCCCGATGCCCGACAGGGCCGCTCCGACCGCGAAAACCCCCTGCGCCGGAGGAGGGGCGTTCCTGTAAGTCTCGAGGCTCGACAGCGGATCCAGGACCTGCACCGGCACGGAGAGGGCCTCGGCGAGTCCGGTGTAGAGCGTGCCGGTGTCGGAACCCGCAACGAACGCGGTCTCCAGCCCGTCGGACGACCCGGACAGCACGAGCGACCTCTTGATCTCCTCGGATATCCTCGCCGCGGAAAGGCCGCCGTTCCCCGTCTTCATCGTCCTGGACATGGTCATGCCGCGGCCGTCGGCGAGCACAATCGTCGCGGAGTCGCCGTCGCGGGCCACCACCGCGCAGCGCCGCCCGGCCGTCCCGCCCCCTGCCGAGGCCAGGTTGAACAGGGCCGCCGAGTCCAGGGTCACTCCCCCGGGCCGGCCTCCGGCGGCCGTTATCAGCCCGACGGTCCTGTCGACGAGGTCCCTCTCGACCGCGAAAAGGAGCACGTCCGAACCGTCGGACCTGCGAGCGACGACGTGGTGGTCCACCGCGAGCCTCTCGAGAGGCGTGGACCCCGCAAGGCTTTCAGCCTGGAACGGGATCGTCCTCTGAATCTGCCTCGGGTTGGTGAGCGGAAGGCTGAGCAGCCTGACCAGGGCGACCCTGCCGTCGACCGCCGAATACACGGTCCGGCCGGAAGCGCCGGCTTTTTCGAACAGCTTCCTCAGGTTGCCCGCGGCCTCGTCCCCTGTGCCTATGGTCTCCTCGTGGAACGAGAGAATCCTGTACCCCCGCCTGCCGCCCGACACCAATGCGAGGCAGGCCCTGCCCTGGTCCACGAAAAGCCCGAAAGCCTTCGACATTAATCCCGCCGTCCAAATCGTCGCCCGCCCCGGGCTCACCTCGCGGCCGGCACCGGCACGACCGCGGAATAGGTGTATTTCCTACCGTCCTCCCCTTCTGCCTGCCTGCGCAGGAGGACCAGCGTAATCCGCACCGCGGAAGGGAGACCCGCGGCGGTCCACTCGCCCGTCCACGCCCCCTCCGGGGCCAGGTACTCGAGGTCGAAGGAGGCTATGGAGTCGTCGAGCACCTCCTCGACGCCGCCGTCGAAGGGGTCGTCGTCGCACAGCGCGTCCTCCCTGCGCACGAGCGACAGGCTCTTCCCGCCGGCGGAGGCCACCACGTAGTACCCGACCTCGTTGTAGTCGCGGCGATCGTTCCCGCACCGCGTGTCCTGCGTGGACACGAAGTTCAGCCTGTCGGTCTCGGACCCGGATTCCGATGCGTCCACGCCCTCCATCGAAGGCTGCCCGCCGCCGACTTCGAGCGCCCCCTGGACGTCGCGCTGTATCATGAGGAGAATCGCCTGCCCCCTGTGTCCCGCGTCCTTGATTTCGTCGCAGTATTTCTTGGCGGAAAGCGTCCCCAGGAAGACGCTGTAGACCGATCCGAGCATGATGGACGTGATGACCAGCGTGCAGAGGACCTCGATGAGCGTGAATCCGCCGCGCCTGTTCAACGCTTCCTCCTCGCAATCGATTTGAGCGTGACCGACCGCTTCCCGCCCCAGTAGGTCACCGTCAGCTCCAGGAGCGGACAGGCGACCTGGTCGGGCCCCGACCCGAGGACCGCGGACGACTCCGACACGCTCCACGAATAGCCCTCGCGCTGCTGGAAGGTCCCCGATCCGGCGGTCTCCGTCCCGACCGCAATCTCCCCCATCTTCTCGGACGCGAGCATGGCGGCGAGCCTCATGGCGTCGGTCTCCGACACCAGCTGCACGGTCCTGTTGCGCTCGAGCAGCAGCACCGTGAGCGCCGTGCCGGCTATCACCACGGAAGCCAGCACCTCGAGCAGGGTGAACCCGGCCCGGTCAGTCCGCGAAACCGCCGCCTTCCTCATCCGCCCCGTACTCCACGTATTCGTCGTAGTATGAAACCGTGCCCGTCAGGGGGTGGACCCTGACGGTCATCTCGGAGCCGCTCTCGTTGACCAGGTGCACCATGCAGCTGCTCGAAACGCCGAGCGGCGAGATGTCGATGCGCAGGAGCCCCTTCTCCTCGAAGACCTCCGCGCCGACCTGGACGTCCTTGAACGTCACTCCCTTGTAAAGGCCCCGCTTCTTGAGGAACCCGGCCCCCGACTCGCCCTCCGGGTCCGTCTCGGAGGCAATCCAGTAGGCCTGGTTCTCGGTGTCGAACACAAGCGTCTGCGTCTGCTTCGCGAGCACGGCCTGCGAATACGCGACGCCGACGGTCGATCCTATCTCCCTCGCCGAGGCGCCGAGCCTGGACCCGTCCGTCAGGGCGTCGAACTTGAGCGCCGCGATGCCGAAAAGCAGGCCGATGATGAGCACGACCAGCGTCACCTCGATGAGCGTGAACCCGGCGGAAACGCCCCGCCGCCGCCCGGCCGATCCCGGCCTCCGCCCTGGAGCCGTCCGAAACCACACTGCTGCGCCCTTTCCGAAGGAAGACAATCCCCGTTCCGGACCCGCTACCTGCCCGGCTTCGGCTGCTTCGGCAGATCGCTCTCGGTCGCGGACGAGGTCGAGGACTCGCCCTCGATTTCGTAGCTGTATATGTCCGCGTCCTCGCCCTCTCCGCCCTCCTGGCCGTCGGCCCCGTACGAGACGACGACGTACTCGTGATCATCGTCCAGATAGAAGCCGTAGTCGTTCTCCCAGGGGTCCTTGGGAATCCCCGGGAGCAGCCCCTCGGGGTGGGCCTCCGTCTTCTCCACAAGGCCTTCGAGATCCTCGGGGAGCTTCGAAGTCTCCATCTTGAAGAGCTTGATGGCCTGGATGAACGTGCTGATTTGGAGCTTCGCCTTGGTAATCCTGGCCTTCCTTATGTGCTGGTACACCTTAATCGACACGACCGACGCCAGAATCCCGATGATGACAATCACGACCATCATCTCTATCAGCGTGAAACCCTTCCTGCATGCTCTTCTCATTCGGACCACCTTCATGCCAAAAACCTTGCCAAAAACCTCGTTTTTCAAACTACGTTCGTGAGTTCCAGTATGGGCAGGGCCACCGACAGCACGATGAACCCCACGACCACTGCGATGCCGACTATGAGCAGGGGCTCGAGAAGGCTCGTGAGCCTCTGCGTGGCAGTGTCGACCTCCTCCTCGTAGTGCTCCGCGATGAGCTCGAGCATCTCCTCGAGGTTGCCCGACTGCTCTCCCACGGCAATCATGTACCCCACGAGGGGCGGAAAGACCTTGCTCCTCTTGACCGGCCCGGAGATGTCCTCCCCGCCCAGTATCCTGTCGTGAATCTCCTCGAGCGTCCTGTCGAGGACCGCGTTGTCCGTTATCCGGCGCACGATTTTCAGCGCTTCGAGCGCCGGCACGCCGGCCCGCAGAAGAGTCGCGAGCGCCAGGGCGAACCTCGCCACCACGTGCTTGTGCAGCAGCGGGCCGAACAGCGGGGCCCGGAGCCAGAGGGAGTCGATAATCCACGCGCCCCGTTTCGACCTGGCCGCAATCCCGTATCCCGCGAAGGCGATTGCCGCGGCCGCGCCGATGAGCCACCAGAAGCCGCCGATGAAATCGCTGATTCCAATCATGATCGTCGTGGGGAGCGGCAGCGCCATGCCGCTCGACAGAAGGACGCCGGTAATCTTGGGCACAACGAAGGTCATGAGGAAGGCCACGACCAGGGTGCCGACCACGGCCATCACCAGGGGGTAGACCATCGCGGAGGTCACCTTGTTCTTGGTCCGGTTCCGGCTCTGCATGTAGCGCGCGAGCCTGTGCAGGACCTCGTCGAGCTTGCCCGAGTTCTCGCCGACCTCGACCATGTTGAGGTAGAACCTGTCGAACCAGGATCCGTGGACCGCGAGCGCGTCCCTGAGGGGCATGCCCTGAGTGACCATGTCGCGCACGTCCCTCAGGACCATCACGAGCCTCTTGGACTGCACCTGCTCGACCATGGCGTTGAGCGCCTCGGCGAGCGGCACGCCGCCCCGGAGCAGGGTGGCGAACTGGCGCGTGACGAGCGCGAGCTCGTCGCCCCTCCTCCGCGCGAAGAACCTGTCGAAGAGGGAGGCCGCCTCGCGGCTGCC
>JBFZBV010000371.1:0-5169 GCA_041308285.1 Planctomycetota bacterium
CATATTGACAGCCCGGACTTCCCTGATATCATCCGCGTGATCCCTCCGGCGGATGAGACACCCGGAGGGAGGGAATGGGACGTAGGAGTGGGTTTCCGTCCGGACACCGAGGCCGCGAGCCGAATTTCTTCGCGGACCTCATATTCAGTTTCTCATGGAGGAATTACCATGCCGTCGAATCCGGTTCCAAGCGACCTCGAAATCGCCCAGGCTGCCGAAATGGTTCCAATCGGCACGATTGCGGAGAAGATTGGGCTCACAGAGGACGACCTCGATCACTACGGGAAGTACATGGCCAAGGTCTCCCTGAAGGTGATAGATCGGGTCAAGAACCGCAAGACAGCCAAGTACGTGGACGTCACGGCGATTACGCCTACGCCCCTCGGCGAAGGCAAGACGGTCACGACGATCGGACTCACGCAGGGTTTGTGCCACATCGGGAAGAACGCGGTCACGTGCATCCGCCAGCCGTCGCTGGGCCCGGTATTCGGGATTAAGGGCGGAGCTGCGGGCGGGGGGTATGCCCAGGTCCTGCCCATGGAGGACTTCAACCTCCACCTCACGGGCGACGTGCACGCGGTGGGCCTCGCGAACAACCTCGCCGCGGCCTACCTCGACAACTCCATCTACAAGAAGAACCCCCTGGACATTGATCCGTTCACGATACAATGGCGCCGCGTGGTGGACATCTCCGACCGCTACCTGCGCAACATCGTAATCGGCCTCGGCGGAGAGGACGACGGGATTCCCCGGGAGACGGGGTTCGACATCACGGTGGCATCCGAGGTGATGGCGATTCTCGCGCTCGCCTCTGACGCCGAGGACCTCCGCAAGCGCCTGGGCAGGATTGTCCTGGCCATGTCGCGCGACGGCAAGCCGGTCACGACCGAGGACATCAAGGTCGCCGGCTCGATGATGGCGCTCCTCAAGGAGGCAATCAAGCCCAACCTCCTCCAGACGCTGGAGAAGGGGCCCGCCTTCGTCCACGCCGGCCCGTTCGCGAACATCGCCCAGGGGAACTCGTCAATCGTCGCGGACCGCATCGCCACGAAGGTGGCGGACTACGTGGTCACGGAGTCGGGTTTCGCCGCGGACATGGGCGCCGAGAAGTTCCTTGACATCAAGTGCCGCGTTTCGGGCCTGAAGCCCGACTGCATCGTAATCGTCTGCTCGATCAGGGCCCTCAAGATGCACTCCGGCCTCGTCAACGAGCAGCCGGGCAAGCCGCTGCCGAAGGAGCTCACCGTCGAGCGTCTCGACCTGGTCCAGAAGGGCGCCCCGAACCTGATTACGCACGTTGAGAACATGCGCCTGTACGGCGTGCCCGTCGTCGTGGCGATTAACCGCTTCACATCCGACACGGACAAGGAAATCGACCTCGTGCGCAAGCTCTGCAAGGACGCCGGCGCCCGCGCCGAGCTCTCCGATGTCTGGGCCAAGGGCGGCGCCGGCGGCGCCGCGCTCGCCAAGGCCGTCGTGGAGGCCTGCGACCAGCCTTCCAAGTTCAAATTCCTCTATCCCGACGACATGCCGATTGCCGAGAAGATCCGCACGATTGCGACGAAGATCTACAGGGCGAAGGACGTCGCCATCTCTCCCGAGGCCGCCAAGAAAATAAAGAAGTTCACCAAGCTCGGCTGGGGCGGCCTCCCCATTTGCATGGCCAAGACGCACCTCTCGCTCTCCCACGACCCGAACGTGAAGGGGGCGCCGCGCGACTTCATCCTCCCGGTCCGGGACATCCGCGCCTCGGTCGGCGCTGGGTTCCTCTACCCGCTGTGCGGCGAGATGCGCACGATGCCGGGCCTGCCCACCGAGCCGGCGGGCAACGTGGTCGACTTCGTGGACGGGAAGGTCGTGGGGCTGTTCTGAGAGGAAGACCGGGGACGGGCGGCTGCGAAAAGGGCGGAATTGCGCGAATGAGGCGCCGCGGAGACGCGGGCCCGGGAAGGCGATTCCGCTTCCCCCCGCCGCGAACGACCCCGGAAGCAGGAGGGATTGGCATGTACTACGCGGGAAGCATGAAGGTCTGGGCGGACGACCTCGCCTCGGGCAAGCCGGCTCCGGGCGGCGGGAGCGCCGCGGCCCTGGTGGGCGCGGCGGGCTGCGCGTGCCTTTCCATGGCGGCGAATTTCACCGTGGGCAAGCCGGACTTCAAGCAGGCCGAGGCCGAGGTCCGGGACGCCCTCGACCGGATCGAGAAGGACCGCGCCGAGCTCGGCCGGCTCGTCGACGAGGACGTGGAGCAGTATTCGAGGATAACTTCGGCCTACGGGATGCCGAAGGGGACGGACGCGGAGAAGGCGGCGCGCAAGGCCGCCATCCAGGAGGCCCTCAAGGCCGCGGTGGACGTCCCGAGGCGGGCCTGCCGGGTCGTGCACCGGGCCCTCGCCCACGCCCCCCTTCTGCTTGCCGAAGGCAACCCGAATCTCGTGAGCGACGTCGGGGTCGGCGCGCAGTGCCTGGCTTCCGCCTTCCGCTGCGCCTGGCTCAACGTCGAGATTAACCTCGCCTCCCTCAAGGACGCGGCGTTCGTGTCCGCGGTACGGGCCGAACTCGAGCCCCTGGCCGCGGAGGTGGAGCGGACGGCCGCGGAGGTCTGGGCGGGGGCTGTCCGGAAGGTGAAGAAGGGGTGACGCATGCCCCGCAACCCGTTTCACAGACAGGAGGTCCAATGCCAGCGAAGCTGCTCGAAGGCGAACCGGTAGCCGCGAAGATTAAGGACGAAGTGAGGGCAGGCGTGGCCTCGCTCAAGGCCAGGGGGATCACGCCGCGCCTCGTGGCCGTCCAGGTGGGCGAGGGCAACGCCGGCACGCGCGGATACATCAAGTCGCAGCAGAACACCAGCGAAGAGGTCGGCGTGGAGCACGTGGTGCGCGAATTCCCGGCCGACATCTCCGAGACGGCGCTTGCGGCCGAAATCGAGAAGATGAACCGGGACCCCGAGACCCACGGAATCCTGCTCCTCGTCCCGATGCCGCCGCACATCAACGCGCGGAACCTGCAGGTGAAGATCACCCCCGGCAAGGACGTGGAGGGAATGCACCCGCAGAACCTGGGCAAGCTCTTCTACGGCACGCAGACGGCGGCCCCCTGCACCGCCATGGCCGCGGTGGAGCTCCTGAAGTCCTCGGGGATCCCGCTGGCCGGGAAGGAAGTGGTGATGGTGGGCCACTCGGAGATTGTGGGGAAGCCCGTCGCCATGCTCCTGCTCCAGTCCCTGAACGAGTCGCCCACGATAACCGTATGCCACATCGCGACGGCCAAGGCGGGCATGACGCCGCTGCACACGAAGCGCGCCGACGTCATCATCACCGCCGTGGGCGTGAAGCCGAACCTCATCACGGGCGACATGATTAAGGAGGGCGCCGTCGTCATCGACGTCGCCACGCTCCAGACGCCGGAGCTGGACGCCAAGGGCCAGCCCGTGCTGGACAAGAAGGGCAACCCGAAGAAGAAATGGGTCGGGGACGTGGACTTCGCCGCCGCCCTGCAGAAATGCTCGCTGGTGAGCCCTGTGCCCGGAGGCGTGGGGCCGATTACGGCGGCGATTCTCATGCGGAACCTGCTGGCCTGCGCCCGGTCCTGATGCGGGCAGCGGCCCCCGGGAACCGGCCGGCAGGGCGACCGAATCGGGTCCGCGAGCTCCGGACAACGGGTCGAGGGCCGGAGGCCGCGGGAACGCAGCGGGACGGCCCGCCGTGGAAAGCGCGGAGGGCGTCTCCCGGATTGTGCCAATCGGGTTTCCCGAGAATCGGGGTCAGGGTGGTTGGGGAATGAAAGTAGCGTTCAGCGGCAAGGGGGGCGTGGGGAAGACGACAGTGGCCTCCGCCCTGTGCCTGCGCCTCGCGGCCAAGGGCGTCCGGGTGCTGGCCGTGGACGCCGACACGAACCCGAACCTCGCCGGGGCACTGGGATTCGACGAGGAGGCCGCTCCGATAGCCGGCATGAAGGACCTGATGCGGGATCGCACCGGGTCCGACCCCTCCAGGCCCGGCATATTCAAGCTCAACCCGCAGGTGGAGGACATACCCGGGAAGTTCGCGCTGCGCCGGGGCCCGCTGTCGCTGGTCGTAATGGGCGCGATTGAACGCGGCGGCAGCGGCTGCGCATGCCCGGAGAACACGTTCCTGAGGGAGCTTCTGTCCCATCTCGTCCTCCGCGAGGGGGATTGGGTGGTCCTGGACATGGAAGCCGGGGTGGAGCACCTGGGCCGTGCCACGGCCCGGGCCGTGAACGCGATGGCGATTGTGGCGGAGCCCACGCCGCGGGCCGTCCTGACGGCGCAGAGGGCGGCGCGGCTGTGCGCCGACATCGGCGTCAGGCGCATCGGGGCCGTGGGGAACAAGGTCCGCGGGCCGGAGGACGTGGCGTTCCTGCGGGAGCGGCTGGCTCCCCTCCCCCTGATTGGGTGGGTGCCTTTTCTCGACCGCGTCGGGGAGATTGAGCGCCAGGGCGGCCAGGGCCTCGCGGAGGCGGTCCCGGTCGAGGATGTCGATCGAATCCTGGACGGGATTCGGAATCTGGCAGCAACCCCCGCCGGTCCGGAGGGGACCAAAGGTCCGGTATAGGGCGTCCCGTTTCGAGGAGGAAGTTCGGGGAAAAACCGATGAATGTATTGTTTTTAACGGACGGGTCGTTTAGCATGCTGATCTATCTGGGAAATCCGGGCCAGATTTGCGATTTTAAAGACGCCGGCCCTGGCGGTCCCGCGGGGACCTGGGCCGCGGCGTCCGGTGCGGAAAGTCAACCAGGAAAGAAAGAGGGGCGGTAGCCGGCCATGGCGAAAGAAAAAAAGATAAAGGAACCGCAGGATTTGACGTGCGACGGAGCCACGGCCAAGATGATCCTGAAGGCCCGCGCAGAAGGCGTCGAGACGGTGTGGGACCGGTTCGAGGCGCAGCAGACGGCGAACCTGCCGAATGCAACGCGCGACCCGGTGCTGAGAACCGCCGAACAGCCGAAGATACCGGGCCCATCGGATGCCGAACAGAAACGTCTCATCGCCGACGCGAGAGACATTGCGCTGAACTACACCAAGCGGCTGCCGGATTTCATCTGCCTGCAGGTGACGAGGCGGTATGTGGACCCGTCGGGGCTGGAGGTTTTCCACCTGGCCGATACGCTGGCGGCGAGGCTGTCGTACTTCGAACAGAAGGAAAACTACAG
>JBFZBV010000372.1:0-2609 GCA_041308285.1 Planctomycetota bacterium
AGGCCCTGGCGACGGACCGGTCGAGAAGAAGATCGAGGACCTCTTCCTGTCGTTCTACACGTCCGGCGGGAGGTTCAAGACAGGCAAGGAATCCGCGCCGATTGTGCGAATCGAGTCCGAGCTGAAGACCGCACGCGAAGCCTTGGCGAACGCCCTGAAAATGCACCAGGACTTCGAGGAGAAGGCCCGCGAAGTCGAGAGGCTGCGCGCGAAGCGCAGTCAGGCGAAGCGCGTCGGCGAGGAGCTCCAGAATACTCTGGACGCGATGCGGGAAAGATCCGGGAAGTATCAGGCGCTATCGCTTGAAAAGGAGAAGCGTTCGAACGCCACCGCTTCCGCCGAGAGAAAGCACGAGGACCTGAAGAACCGAATCGAGGGAATCCGGACGATGCGCGAGGAGATTTCGAGCCTCGACGAGACCCGGAAAAGGCTGGAACCGGAACTGCCTCGGATTGAGAAGGACAGGAAGAACTGCTCCGGCGAGGAATTGGAAGCTAAAGCAGGTCTCGATGCCGCCCGGAAGGACCTGGAAGCCGCCGACGAGTCTCGGGAGACCGCCATCCGTGCCGAGCGTTTCATGGAAAACACCCGGCGTTCCGCGAATCTCGGCCCGCGGATAGACAGAATCAGGGAGAAGAGAGAGGAAGTTGAGAAGCTCATGAAGTCCGCGTCGGCAATCCTTGCACCGGACAGAAAGATTCTGAAGAAAATTCAGAAGCTTGTCGAAGAGCGAGACGCGGCCCGTCTTCGTGTGGAAGCCGCTCTCATCACCCTCAAAATCCTGCCGAAAAAGAAAGGCGGCCTGAAGGTAACAAGCGGAGAAACCGAGGGCAAAGTCAAGCTCCAGGCAGGGAAAGAGGTCCAGGTAAGCGGCACGCCGGAGGTCGTGGTGGAAGTGGACGGCTTCGGCCGCATCTGCGCGACCGGGCCGACCCAATCCGTAGAGGACGAGAGAGCGGCGCTCAGGGGGGCGGAAAACAAGATTGTCGAGATGACCGAGCCTTTCGGCACTGCCGCCATGGCGGAGCTCGAAGAACTGGCCGAGAAAGCAGAGAAGATTGCCCGCAGGATTGAAAATGCCGAAGCAGAGCTCAAAGGCCTTCTGGCCGAAGATACCATTGAGGACTTGAGTAAGGAAATCAAAGAAGCTCAGGCCGTAGTCAAGGCCATTCTCTCCAGTCATCCTGACTGGGCGAAGGAGGATCCGGATCCCGCGAAGCTCAAGGCCGAGGCCGACAGGATGCACCGATCCGCCAAGAATGCCGTCTTGGAGGCGGAGGGCAGGATGGAAAAGGCCCAGAAAGCCTCGATAGACGCCAACCGCATGCTGGACACAATCCGGTCCGGACTGGAGACACTGGCGAAGGATGAGAAAGGGGCAAAAGCCAATCTTGTCGAACTCGAAGGCGACGGCAGGACCGACGCGGCGCGCCGCTCCGACCTCGCCTCGATTGCCCTGGAATGGGGATCGGCGAAAGCCGCCCTGGAAGAGATCGAGAAGAAGCTCTCCGAGTTCGGCGAGGACCCTGCGCATGCCGCCGCCCGCATCGAGAAGCAGATGAAGGCCGCGGACAAGGAATCCGAGAAGGCTCTCTCCGACGAGAAGACCGCTGAGGGCAGGATAGAGGAGTTCGGCCGCCTGGGGACGTATTCCAGGCTCGCCAGGGCCGAGGAGGAAGCGGCCCGCCTCGAGCGGGATTTAGGCAGGGAGCGCCTCCGCATGTCGGCAATAAAGCTCCTCTACGACACGGTGGCCGAATGCCGCAGGGAGACCATGGACGCCGTGGCCGGCCCCGTGGAAGCCGCAGCCACGCGCATCTTCCACCGGATTGCGGGAGGCCAGCTCGGGAAGGTGAGGCTCGATTCCTCCCTGGCGGCGGGCGGGATCCTGCCCGCCAGCACTGATTCAACCATTGAGTTGAACAACACCTCGGGTGGGGAACAGGAGCAGATTCATTTCGCCACACGCCTGGCCCTGGCTCAGCTTCTCTCCAAGGGGGAGCGGCAGCTCGTGGTGTTCGACGACGCGTTCGCGTTCACCGACACTGGCCGCCTCGCGTCCGTGCTCGGAATCCTCGAGGAGGCAGCGGAGAAACTCCAGATCCTCGTCCTCACCTGCCATCCGGAAAAGTACGGAGGCCTTTCGGGAGCATGTATGATCGACCTCAAGGCCCTGAGGGAGGCGGGGGCAGCACGGGATGAGCAGTGAGCGGCCAACGATGGGCGGCCGGGCGAGCTTCAAGTAACGGGGAGCAAGGTGCTCCTCGAGGTTTTCGACGACAGGGTGACCGTTACCAGCCCCGGAACGCTTCCCAACGCGATTACGCCCGACAGCGTGAAGGCGGGCGGCCTTCCGCGATGGTTCTTCTAAAGAATCAGTGGGTAATCCGAAGGCAATCTCATGTCGACGTATCTCCTGATTCCAAAAGATATTGAGCTGAACCGACATTTGACGGCAGTCACCGGGTTTGCTTTTCTCGAAACCGCCGGGGGCAGACACCGATTCCAATGCAGAAAAACCCCTCGAATTCCGGATCCAAAATACATCAATGGATACGAAAGCACCCGTTTAGTGGACAGCAATGTAAATCCTATTCCCAAGGCATGTT